>JAZDPJ010000018.1:0-11368 GCA_043797705.1 archaeon | reverse complement strand
GTTGTCTATCTCGGATACTCCGAATTCTTTTATGATTTTTGAGTAGTCTATGTTTCCCTTGACTTCCCAAGGAGTTATTGCGGGTTTTGCTGAAGGCATGCTGATAGTAATGCAGAGTGTTTATTTATATTTATCTGTCTGTTTGCATTGGGGCATTAGCCGGTATTCTTGTTGGGTTGTTATGAGGCTAATGTTTGGTTTAGTATGTAATCCTAAAATAACAAGGGGGAAAAATATTGCTTATTGGGTTTTAATTGGGGAGAACTTTGAATAATTAGGTTTTTTCTGGATTTTGGGTGGTTGTGGGGTTTATTGGTTAGTTAATTTGTTGTTTGCTCTGTGTGTGTTGTTAAAACCTCTCTTTGTTTCCTTGTTTTTTTGTGATTTTTAGGGAGCTCTCGCTAGGTTGTTAAGAGGAATTGCAATCGGTGGATGTTGTATGCTGCGCATATGAATATTTGTTGTATGAATACTCTGGGTATTGTTGTTAGTTTGGTTCTTCCTCCGTTGAATGATCTTTGTATTGTTCCGTAGGGGTGTTCTCCTTGGCTTCTTTTGCGGGTGATTCTTTTGTTGCGTAGTTTTTCTTTTGGTGTTAGTTTTCCTCGTTTCATGCTTCCGTTGCCTTTGGCTTTGGTTTTGACTCCTGTGTATGCTCTGTCTCTGTAAACAATTTCATCTGGTTTTGCTAAGTCAATGTCAGAGTCATGGGTTTTGGCTGTTGTCAGTGCGATTTCTTTGATTATTTTGGAGCCTCTTTGGATTTTTGTGTGGAGCTTGAATCCGAAGTAGCTTTTGTTGTTCTTTTTTGTCCATGTTCCGTCTTTGCTTCTGCTGGTTTTCGCTTCCCTGCCGCGGCATTCCATGCCTGAACGTTTCTTTCCCGGGTCTGCCTGGATAAAAGAAGCATCTTGGATCGTACCTTTTTCGATTTTTATGCATTTTTCATCCATTTGTCTTTGGTGTTCAGCCCAAAGATTGTCAATGATATCGCCTTCGGCGAGTTCTTCGCGAAATCTCCATACTGTTGAGTAGTCAGGAACCTTCTCAGGGCAATCAAGGAAATTCTGAAAGTCCAAACGATTGTAGATCTGATACTCTAATTCCTCGTCACTCAAACCATACCAACTCTGAAGAAGCAGGGTTTTGACCATAAATACCTTATCATATGCGGGCCTTCCAGGACCTGCTTTGTTCTCAGGAAACAAAGGCAAAAACTTATCCCAATCAATCACTCTCTTCATCTTCTCAAGGCGAGAACGCAACTTTTTCACTTTCTCATACTTGCTCTTAAACGCAAAATCAATCAGATTTTCCACAAAAAATCACCTCAAAAAAAGAATACACTACAACTATTTAGAACTTATGAATTTTGCAAAGTTCTCTAAACAACACCGACTACTTAGTTTTATACCGCACCTTAATGGGTGTAAAACAAGGAGCTAAGAGCATGAGCAAAGAGCCTAGAGAAAAGTTCAGCAAAAGAGTACCTTTCTTAGATTCTGACGGTGTACGAAAAGACTTATACTTAACAAAAACACAATATGATACTCTTGAAAGAATACAAGCCAAACTCCAAGAAAACTTAGGTAAAAGGAACAAAGATGTGGGTTTTTCCTATCTAAGACTGATGGTAAATGGAAGCTCTTTTGAAGTCCCATACTTCCTAAAAACTGTTAATAAAAGCCTAACACTACGCTTCCTTGAAGAATACTGGCACAGATATCCACCAACTAACCAAGCCCAAATGCCACCTATGAGTTTTCAGGAAATTTACAGAATGTTCATAGAATGGGCTGGAAATCTTATTTTCCAAGACAATAAAAACTGGACACCTCAAATGAAGAAGGGAAATTTTAAGCCAACAAAACAAACATTGACTACTAAAGACCACGAAAAGCTTGTTGAGTTAATTCGTCAGTCTTCTAAAATTGAAATTGAACTTGGAAAATTGATTGAAACTGAACTTGGAAAATCTAAAAAATACTCACGCCACTCTAAAATTATTCGCAGACAACATTCTCTTGCACAACAGCCTTTCACTAATGCATTTATAGAAGAACTAACAGAGCTTGAGGCTCGAAAGAAAAAAGCAAATAAAAATAATAAGAAGGCTAAGAAATAACCTTCTCCTTTTCCTTGTGCATCAAGTCTATTAGAATATCCACTACCTCAGGGGTTTGCCTGATAACCTGCTGGAACTTCACCCACTGGTCACGACTCTTGATGTCTTGAGTGTCCTTGTTCAAATCAGCACTACACCTACTGCAAAAATTAGCCCCGACAGGATTCACTTCATTGCAATTGAAACATTTAACCGCTTTAGGTCTGTCCTCCACAAATCCTTTACCGTAAAGACTATGCATGGCATTCTTCAAGTCCTTCGCACACATCCTCACGTACACAGCACTTGTCCCACTCCCTTCTCTCCAACCGAAGAACTGGTTAAGCATGGACTCACTCCACCCCTGAGAAGCAAGATACGTGGCTCTGCTCTTTCTGAAGTTATGGGGTCTTATATTCTTAGCTATTCCTGCCTTTTTCCCTAATCTCTTGAGCATTCTTGCACATGCAGAGTAATCAAATACCTCTTTCTTCCTACCATTGCCGAAACAATACCACAAGGGGGCATCAGGATTGTCCTTGTGAGAGTGGGTTTGCACATAGCTCCTATAGAGTTGAACGCTCTCCTGCAAGTAAGGTATCTCCCTACGCCCCATCTTCCCTGTCACATGCAGTATCAGACCGTCTGGAGTGTCTTCTACATTCTTAATCCTAAGCCCAAGCACCTCTCCTATCCTGCCCCCGCTCTCCCAGAAAAGCGATACTAGAAGCTTATCCCGTAAGTTATCAGCACCATCCTTCAAGGAGTATACCTCTTCAGGATTATACAGCTCTTCCCTATTGACCAGCTCTGCCCTCTTTGTCCTTCTTATCCACCCTATCAGCTCTGGTCTTTTGAGCCATTTGTAGAACCTTTTCAGGAAGCTTTTCCTGTCTTCTATGGTTTCTGCCCCTAGCTCTGATACCATAAGGTCTTTCACCAGATTCCTGATGTCCTCTGCCGTGCTTTCTTCGAAGTCCTTGCCTAGCTTTGAGGCTATCATGCGCATTTCATACAGCATCTTTGACTGCCTTGCCAGTCCTATGCTTGAGGTGAGGATGCAGTCATCTAGGAATCTGAGGATTAGCTCCCTGTTCCTTTCGCTTATCTTAGCCTCTTGCAGTAGCCTCCTCTCGCTGTCCAGCCTCTTCCTGAAATCATGGATGTCTATTCCCATTCTTCCTCCAGCTCTTCCTTGCGCCTCTGGTCTTCCATCTCCGCCCTGTAGTCGTCCTCTGTCATTCCCTCGTACTCTTCCATCATGCTCATTTGCTTCACTCCCATGGTACAAGAATTACTTATGGTTTTACCACACCCAAATGGGTATGGGATTCGAACTAGAATAACTAAGCCTCCGCCGAGATTCGAACTCGGGACCTCTTCCTTACCAAGGAAGTGCTCTACCAGGCTGAGCCACGGAGGCAGTTTTTAGTTAAATGACTGAGGAAGTATATATAAAATTAGCGGTTTGGACTGTCTGTCAATGCCTCAACCATATCAATTACTGAGAAGTACTACTTGTTATTGTGCCATTCCCGTCTGATTTTCTTGTCTCCAAGTAGTATCAGCTTCTTGTCTTGTTCAATTCTGTTTTGTTCTTTTTTGTTTTTTTCCATTTTTCATCCTACTTTTCAGATGTACAACTCCTATTTAAGTTCTGTGCGCATGCCTGTCAAGTGGCAGGTGGTTTTTCCAAATTCTCCCAACTTTCTCACAGAATACTGAAAAAATATCCCCGATATTACAAAAATATCTAGCATAAATCTTAACCCACTACAAAAATACGCAGGGCAATATTTATAAATGCCTTAACCTACTATTATCATACTTTAACCCACATAAAATTACTGTATCGAGAAAAATTGAGACTCCAAAAAAGAGAGGTGGAACTTTGCATAAGAAAGTAATAGGCGGTTCAACATATTACTATGTCACAAATAGAGACAACGATGGCCGCCACAGAACACACTACCTCGGAAAAGATTATGAAACAGCAAAAACAAAAGAACGAGAAGTTCTCAGCAAACACGGGGGGTTAAAACCAAAAACTAATTTTCAAAAAAACCTGTATTTGTCCCTAATGATTCTATGTGGGTTAGGATTATTACTTCTACTAGGGCAAATCACAGGATTTTTCACCTATGGACCAACAGTTATTGAGTTTGATGTGAATGAAAGCTGGAATCTTTCTGAAACATTCCTGAGTATGAACATTAACAATGAAACCTTTGAATTCGAAGTTTTATCTTTAGTTGAAGATGATAAAATACTATTCGATGTTTCTTCTTTAGAATTCTCTGAAGGATTCTATGTTAATCTCATAGTTGGTACAGAAGTAATGGATAGTAGATATATTAATGTGACAGAAGAAGTTGTAGATGAAGTTGACTTTGAAATTCTGAAAGCTGAAGTTGAGGAAAGACTTGGAAACAATGTTGCTTCAATTGAGAAAGATGGAGGAAAGTATGAGGTAGCAGTTGACCTAGAAGATGGAAAAGGTTCTGTGATATTACGGGTTGATAATGTGAGTGATGTAAAAAGAATACAAGTTATTAGACTTGAGGACAATGTGATACAATTATGAAACAGACACAAATGGTAGAAAACAGTCCAAATTATCCACGAAAGGTAAGTAATAAAGGTAAAGTTGATAGTCTTGAGAATTTATGCCCTCCTAGCTCCTTATCCTCTTCTCTCGTAGATTTCGTTATGATGTCCGTATCTCAGAAAAATAACTTTCTCTTCTGTATAATTGATCTCAAAGACCAGAACAAAACTCTTGAGAATATGCACTCTGCGTTCTCCAGCCAAGTCATGCATCAATGGCTTGTAGTGAGAAGGGTCCCGGAGGATCTGCTTCATCTTCTTCTCAAGGATATCTCTCAAGACGGAATTCTTCTTGCAAGCCTTCTTAATGGCTTTCCTACAAGATTCTTTAGTCTCACTACTGAAAGCCATTTTGATCACTTGAAGATATCTGATACAGACTTAAGCTTTATTGATGATTCTCTCCTTGCTGCTTCCAATTCCTTAATGAACTTCTCTTTCAACGGCAACTCATCAACAGGATGCCAGTCAACCTTCTCACAGAACTTCCAATCCTCATCAGAAAGCTTTCCAGTCTTAAGGTATTCCTCGAATATCTCCTTCTTGCGAAACTCTTCCCCCGCCACTTCAGACCAGATAACCCATGCAAAACTATTCAATTCCTCTTTCGTCTCATCTGATATAGTTAATGTTACTGAACCCATTTATATTACCTCCTTCCTTTTCAACTCCTCAAATTTCTTAAGCTCTTCCAGCCTCTTAAGTATCCCTGCCTTTAATACCTCATTCCAATTAGTCTCAGGAAACCTCTTCTTAGCTTCATCAAATCCTTTTGGCGCTGATACAGTTATGGTTGCCATTCAAGTACCTCCATTGAATTCATTATACGCATTGAAATCAGTGCAAGTATATAAACCTTCCTGTGAAATGCTTGATTTATCCCAAACTTATAACACTTACTCACAAAAAACCGGAGGACTTCCGGCCAGCTAAAATGAGAACAAGCCAAAAGACGGTAATGGTGATCCTGATACTTGGAGGAAACAAATGGTAGAAAACACTCCAAATTATCCACGAATGGTAAAGGGCAATAGTGAAGTAAATACTTGTTACTATACTCAAGATTTAAGTTCTTTAACTAATTCATCTGTACGAAATACTCGGACTATAGGCTGCTCTTTAAAATGTGAATCATTTGACCAAATATCAATTCCTAACTTAAACGCTAGTGCAAGATACGGAGCATCCTCTGGATCAGAGATTAATGATTTTGCCCGATTTAACTGTTGTGGAGAAACTTTCTTCAGTGAGACAAACCTTGATAAAACTTTCATAATCCTTCCAAATTTTTCTTTAGATACTCCTAACTTAAAACACAACTCCTCAGAATGCTCAGTAAGCTCTTCGATGATTTTTGGATGCGAAAGCAGTTCCAGCTCACTATGCTCCAATGCAAGCCTCCTAGTGAATGAACTCTTCTTAAGCAAAGAAAAAGCAATATTCGCATCAACAACCAGCCTCAATCATTTCACCCCACTTTCTTTCTTTATACTTTTCCAGACTTCTCTCTTTAACATCTTCCCAAACTTCTCACAGTCCTTATCAGTCAACTTGCTATCCTTAAGCAAATCATCCAATTCCTCCAGAGCCTTACGCCTCTTTAGACTCTCCAACAACATTTCTCTTGTTGCTTCAGACCACTTTACCCAAGGAAAAGCCTTCATGCCCTGTTCAAGCTCTGAGTCCGTAGCTAATGTTATGTTTGCCATTTACCATCCCACCATTTCTTCAAACTTCTTTAATTTTGCAACCTTCTCTTTTAATCCACGCCTGATTACTTCTGACCAGTCCACTTCAGGCATCTTGTCCATCCTTTCCTTTAACTCATCTGGTATTGATAGTGTTATCCTCGACATTGTAGCACCTCCAAGTACATACTTGAATACAAGTAATTACTTGAATATATATAAATCTTCCTGTGAAATGCTTGATTTATCCCAAACTTATAACACTTACTCACAAAAAACCGGAGGACTTCCGGCAGCTGGATAAAAAAGATGGTGAACACAAAAAAGATGGTGATGGTGATGATTCTACTAGCTTTCGCCATGCTAGTGTTCGTGCAGACAGCAACCAACGCCGCAATCAACACAGACATCGGAGGCGCAGAATGGTAGGGGATGGTCCGAGCTACATACGAAGGGTATGCCACAACAGCCAGGATGCGGATCTGGAAATGGGCGGTTATAAGAAATACAAATACACAGTCCCCTGTGATCTTAGAGGACAAAATCCAATAAAGCAAAGAGGGAGCATATACGATAGTTTTGGTAATATTAATACCAATAAAATGGTAAACTATATAAATCAAAACAATATTATACCAATAAAATGGTACAAATAGAAAATTTAATCAAGAAGGGGACAGTGAGCAGAATAAACGAGCTGGAGCTACCAAGATACGTAAATTTCTTCGAAAATTCCTACAAAAACAACATAGAACACTGCAAGGCAGTCATAAAAACCTTCCCGAGATGGAGCATAATCTCTGGGTACTATGCGATGCACGACATCACAAAGCTGCTCCTCGCAAAACAATACCTCCTAAAAATAGAGTTCAAGGTCCACGAAACAACAATAAAACTGCTAAAGGAGCTAATCAAAAACAAAGAGCTAACAAAGCTGGCAGAGAAAGGCTACAAAGAATTCCTAACACTGGCAAACGACCTCGCAGAAGCAAAGAAAGACAGAGTCAAGGCGCAGTACTACACAGGAACAGCCTACATGAAACAAGAGCACGAAAAGAGGGCGCAGGAATTCCTCGAAGAGACAGTCAAGCCTTACCTGCACAAAATACTAAAACTAACAGGTGAGAAAAAATGATAAGCCAAGCATTCACCCAGAACTGCTTCAAGATAATAACCCTATTCAGCCTGTCACCAGGATCAAACCTCAACAGGACAGAAATAAAGAACAAAACCCGGCTAAACAACGTCCCATTAGACAATGCGCTAACGAGCCTCACAAACTCAGGCATCCTCAAAAAAAAGACCAACTACTCGATAAACTTTGAGCACGACTACTCCAAGCCACTTCTTGAACTATGCAAAAAACAATACAAACAGCTAAAAGAACTGCCACTCAATGCCTACTTCCCCATCATCGACCTCACAAACAGCCTCTCCAAACTCAAGGACCTCGAAATAATACTATTCGGCTCATACTCCAAGCTAATATACACCACAAAATCAGACATAGACTTGGCGCTACTTCACTCCAGAATGATCGACAAGAAAGCAGTACAGAAAACAACGCAATGGCTTGAGAAAACTTACGGAATCAATATTGAAATCCATTATTTTGACAAGGAAGGGTTCTACAAGAACAAGAAAGACCCGCTAGTAAAAGAAATACTAAAAAACGGAGTAAAACTGTCTGGCTAGACCATGAAAGCAAATAAAAAGACGGTGATGGTGATGATTCTACTAGCCTTCGCCATGCTAGTGTTCATGCAAACAGCAACCAACGCCGCAGATCACGGAGGAAACAAATGAGAAAAGACAGTCCAAGTGATCTACGAATGGAAATGCGCAAAAGTAAAACGGGCAGCAGTTTGGATAGTCCTTGGAATTACTCACAATACAATAACTTAGGTAATCTATCTCAAAATGGGGTTAGTCTCCGTATTCTCTCCCCAGAAGAATATATAAACTTTGAGTATATACATATAAACTGGTGGTTTAAATGAATCAAATAACTGAAAACGAAATGCGCGCACTTCTGGTATTATTCAAAGACGTAACCACAGACTACAATGCCAACAACATCAGCAAGAAACTAGGCTTAACAGCAATGGGCGCACTCAAGATACTCAAAAAACTAGAGAAACAAAAACTTATCAAGTCCAAACAGATGGGAAAGGCAGTATTCTATAAAGCCAACCTCGGCAACAGCTACACCAAAAACTACTTCCAATTCCTACTCAGAAAAGAAGCAGAAGAAACAGAACCGAAAATTAAGAGATGGGTCAAAGAGCTTAGAAAACTTCAGAACAACACACAGGCGGGCATACTCTTCGGATCAATACTCGGGAAAGGAAACCCAAACGATGTCGATATTCTACTAATACTCAAACAGTCACAGAATAAACAAGCTAACCAGACACTAACAGACATCAACAAACTAACACACAAGAAAATCCATGCAGTGAAACAGACAAAGAACGACCTAATAGAGAACATCAAGAACAAAGACAAGGTAATAATCAATGCCCTCAAGAACTCTGTCGCACTCTACGGATACGAGGACATAATGGAGGTGATGCAACATGCCACACTCTAAAAACAAGGTCCAATGGTGCCTCAAGAAAGCAGAGAAAGAACTGCAAACAGGAGACAAGCACAGAGGATTGATAAAAATAAAACCCGATATGGAACTTGCAGAAAACCACGTAAAGAAAGCAGAACACAACCTCAAAGCCATAACAGACTTCAAAGGTATCGGCTACTCAGACTGGTCAGCATCAGCAGCGTTCTACTCAGTCTACCACTGTCTGTTAGCTATTATTGCAAAACTGGGATATGAAAGCAGAAACCAGGAATGCACCTTTGCCCTAATTTACAGCTTGATAGGCGCTGGTGAGATAGAACTAGACAAAGAACTTATTGAAGATGTCCATTTACTCGATACTGAAGATAAACATGAAGCTCCAACCCTGATTGAAATGAGAGAGAGTGAACAATACGGCGTAAAGCTATCTTTAGAAGACGAGACGTTTAACAGGCTGCTCGGAATTGCGAAAGCAGCCTTAGATCAGACCAAGGTCATTATAGAAAGCTAAAAAAATATGGTGAACACGAAAAAGATGGTGATGGTGATGATTCTACTAGCTTTCGCCATGCTAGTGTTCATGCAGACAGCAACCAACGCCGCAGATCACGGAGGAAACAAATGATAGGAAGCAACCCAAGCTACCCCCGAATGGTAATGGACAATAATAAAGTAAATACTTGCTTTGGACTTCAACACATACACTTCGACAACACCGAAATAAACTATTTAGGAAAATATGATGATTATAACAATAGCTTATCTAACTTTGCTCTGACTTCTGCAGTAGTTAATGATTCAATATCTCCTATTCTCTTAAATCGCTTCTCATACGACCACACTGGGCAATTCAACTTCAACGCCAATGCTAAAAATGGAACATCCTTCTTATGCCCCCCCAGAATCTCTTCTGCTTTTGACATAAATGAAATATACTGCTCCATAGGAACAGGCATTATCTTCCCCTTAAGTAATGTCAACAATACCTCAATCTCTTCGGCAGAAAAACTAGACTTAGCCCTAATTTCATCCTTATTACGATCAATCTCTACAAACAAGCGTTCTACAGTAACAAGATTAAGCATTGGAGAAAATACTAACGAAGTAAGCTTGCCCTTAACCAAAAAGGAGATTACCACATTAGTATCTATAACCAATAACAATCATACCAACTCCTCTGCTTTTTTCTTATGTGCCTTGTACAATCCTTTGTTAATTTTATCAGCTATCTCTAAAGCGTCTTTTTCAGTAAGCTTAGACTTATCGGTGATGGATTTGAAGAGTTTGTACTCTGCAATCTTCTCACGAATTCTCTCCCTGCAGATATGGGACCAGTTAAACTCTGGCAATGCTTCCATCTCCTGTTTCAAGTCAGCCGGAATAGCTAATGTTAGTGTTGGCATTTTCAATCCTCCCGTTACACATAATGCAACTAATCCTGTGTATTATGTGCAAGTATATAAACCTTCCTGTGGAATGCTTGATTTATCCCAAACTTATAACACTTACCCACAAAAAACCGGAGGACTTCCGGCAGGATAGAAAAATGAACACGAAAAAAAAGACGGTGATGGTGATTCTACTAGCCTTCGCCATGCTAATACTGGTACAAGCAGCAGGCAATGTTATAGTCAACACAGACATAGTCGCACTAGAAACCGCCGATGCCGACATGACAATCACACTCCTCAAATACGGAAATGTAGACACACTAATAGAATGCCCTAACTGGAACTTCAACACAAGCACCTGCCCAAAATGGCAAAAAAGCGAACTAACCCTCGAACAAAACAGCACACACATCTGGTTTACCACAACACAACAAGGAGCATACGCAGGAGTCCTCAAAACCGCACAGCAATACAAGACCGCAGAAGAGCTGAACGTGACACTAAACGGAAAGCACTCCGGAAACATAACGACCGACGACGGCAAAATAACAATAACAGCGATCAACGAAAACACAAGAGTAGTCATGAACGGAGTAAGATCAACAGCCGACCTTGACATAAGAACCGGAGAAGGAGTTGTAGCCGTAAAGAAGACAGGAGACCTGGAACTCGACAACGCAACAGTAACCTTACAGAAAACCGGAGAGGTAAAAGCGATAAGATACTGCCCTGATGAGAAGTTTAATTTTGATGTACTTACCTGCTCAAACTGGGAGACCACAACCATACCATTTATCGATAACGGAGACACGATAGAATTTGTGGTAGATCACTTCTCAGCGTACTCAGGCCTCTCCGCAGTGACCCTCGGCGGTGTGAACTTGAGCAAGTACGGGGTCGCCAACAACCAAGCAGTGAATTACTCAGGACTAGTAGGATGGTGGAGACTCGAACAAGGCAATGGATCATTCTGGAACGACAGCTCAGGGAACGGGAA
>JAZDPJ010000011.1:0-28642 GCA_043797705.1 archaeon | reverse complement strand
CCGTATGTGCTGTCATTGTAGTAGTGGGGTGTATGGACTAGGGTTTATAGGAGCAGCAATATACTTCATATCAACAGCAACAGGTTTCTTGAACGGAGTACTAGGATTCTTAAAAGCAGTGGTCTGGCCAGCATTCTTAGTATACGGATTTATGAAGTCTTTAGGGATGTAAGGGTTTGTTACTTACCTTTCTGAAATAACTTGTTTCTAGCTCTAGAATCCTTTTAAACGCAAAGCTTTATATATACAATACTACTTGAAAGTAACAAAATGGTATTAAAGGCTCCACTATCAGCCCAAATAGAGATAACTAGCAACTGCAACCACCTTTGTGGACATTGCTACAACTTCTGGAGATATCAACAAACCGGTAAAAAAACAACAAAAGAAGATCAAACCCTATTGCCAAGAATTTTAGAAAAAGTAATCGAAACAGAAGTATTCCATGTAGTTCTAACTGGAGGAGAACCTTTACTCTACCCAACAGAAACCTCACAATACATTAAACTTCTACAAAAAAACAATATAGCCGTGGGATTAAACACAAACCTCTCACTCCTGACATCAAAAGCGGAAAAACAACTAACCGACGCAGGACTAACAAGCGTACTAACAAGCTTAACAAGCCACGATCCAGAAACCCATCACAAAATAACCAACACAAATAACACACACAATAAAACACTAAAGGCAATACAAACACTTGCAAATAAAGGGTACCATATAGCAGTAAATATGGTAGTATCACAAGAAAACTATAGACACGTGTATAAAACAGGAAACCTAGCACATCAACTAGGAGCCAAAACATTCTGCGCAACAAAGATAACACCAAGCCCTGCAGGAGGACAAGCACACCTACAACAAACACTCAACAAACAGCAAACCCAACAAATGTTAGAAGACCTACTAAGAATAGAACAAGAAACAGGGATAAGCATAAGCACACTAAATCCAATACCCTTATGCTTTACAGAAGACATAGGACGATACCGCCATATACTAAACAAAAATTGCTCCGCAGGAAAAACCAGCGTAGGAATCAGCAACACCGGAGAAGTTAGAGCATGTCAGCATAGCGATAAATCCTATGGAAACATACTACTTGAAGCAATACAAGATATATGGGCAAGAATGGAAGAATGGAGAAACCAAAACCTAATACCACAAATATGCAAAAATTGCGAAGGACTACAAGAATGCGGAGGAGGATGTAGGGAAAGTGCCAAAGCCCACAGAGGAAACAGAAACAAACCAGACACACTAGTCACAGGAAAATACAATCTAAAAGCTTCAGAAAAGGAAGAATTGTTAAATAAACAAATGCCCCTAAGAATTAGCAAAAACCTACGATATAGGGAAGAAGCAGAAGGAGCAGTAATATATAAAACGCCAAGGGAGTTCGCAATAATAAACAAACCAACATTCAAAATAATCAAAACACTAATGGGAGAAACATTCACAATAGGACAACTCGAACAATGCCTAAAAGTGCCAATGCAACACACAATCACACAACTACACAAAAGAGGGATACTAAGGGAGGAAAATAAAAAATGGTAAGAAAACTAGAAGACATACCAAAAGAGGAAGAAGGAACACTAAGCGACAAACTAAACAACTTAGGAAATACATATGAACCAAAAGTAAACACAAACTACAAAAACATCTTTGACTACGGAGACGACTGCCACGACACCTGTGATAGTTGTGACTGCCACGGATGCGACTGTTATTACGACTAAATGTTGGGGCATTTCGCCTCAACTAATACTCATGAAATCACAAATAGAAACAACAGAGATAATACAAAACTTCGCTAAAGACATACAAGGCGAAGGAATTGAGCTAGCCAAAGCTATACTAAAAAAAATCCACCAAAACCTAAAAAAAATAGAAATGCCTGAGGAAGAAGAACACAAAATTCGCTGGAAAAGAACAGCAACACAAATACTACAAGATGGCTGGGTAGTACAAGGCAAAGCCTGCACCGATTTAGCCGTATTATTTATTGCACTAGCAAAAGCAAAAAAACTTGAATCTAAGTTTGTAAAACTTTATTCTATAAAAAGAAAAATGTTACACTCTGCAGTAGAACTTACTTCTCAAAAAATCATCTTAGATGTTACCAACGGAAAATTCGATGATTCTACCAAAGAAATCTTCTTTGACGAATACAAAGTCTATAAAAAAGGACGAGACAGCTGGGATATAGGGGTAACTGGAATAGAAAGTGTTCCAGAAGTAATGAGAATAATAGGCAAAGAAACACAACTGTAACTGTTTTAATGAAAGATGGTAAAACCACTACTTGTAAAGGCTGTAAATCTTGTTAAAGGAAAAGCTTTGGATATTGGCGCCTGCCAGGGTGTAGACTCTTTATTTTTAGCTGAAAAAGGCTTTGAAGTTACTGCAATTGAGAAAGACGAGAATCTTTTTAAAGAAATTGAATCAATGAATATAGGTAAAATACGCGTTGTAAATAAAAATATACTTGATTTTGATTTTTCTAGATATGACCTTGTAAACTGCTGTTTTGTCCTGCACTTCTTAAAAGAAAAAGCAAGAGATATAATTTTAAAGATCCAAGAAAACACCAATGTCAACGGTATTAATGTAATTATTACATTTTTAGATGAAGGAGATTTCGACAACATCCACGAAGGCTTCTTCAAAAGTGAAGAACTAAAAGAGTTATATTCTGATTGGGAAATCCTAGTCTATGGTGAAAAAGAAGTCAAAACCAAAGAAGTTAACAATGATGGTTCTCCTAAAATGCAAAAAGCTGCATTCTTATTAGCAAGGAAGAAATGAATACTTACCAATTCTTGAAACAAGCTAAAGTAAGACTGTCAATATACCTCATCATGATGATCCTAATCTAGTCACATTATTTTTAGAGTAGCTTGCGCATTTCATGTATGAACTTTTTTGCTCTTTCTAATGATGTCGCTGCTTTTGAGTATTTTACTTGCTCTGATGTGTTGTATTGCAACCTTCCTCGTTTTATTCTTTCCATATCAAATGATTCTATGATATCATCACTTTTTGTGATTGCTAATGCCTGTTGTTTTTCCTGTTCGTATTCTTCAACTAGTGACTCTTCAAGTTTGTTTTTGATATAAGTTATAAGCGCATCTGCAGTTATTTTGTGTGATATCTTGTCCCCAACTTTGTATCCTCTAGAATTTAAAACTGCATTGGCTATGTAATACATTGAATAGTAGGAGCAGACAATTGTCCAGAGTGGCGATAGCTTTCTGTCAAATAATAGTTTGGCTATATTGATACTTTCTTCAGAGTTTTTTATTAAGATGGCCATTACTTTTTGGTCAGTTGTTACTTTTTTTAGTAGTCCCTCATCTAAGTAGGTTTTTACATTAGTTTGAGCTTCTCGTATTCTCTTTTCATCTAGCATTTTCTAACAGCCTATAGTATTCCTCTATTCCAACTAGTATTATGTTGTTTTTCATTGCCTCTGATACTGCTGTGAATTCTTTGCTTTTTGCCATGCTTATGAAGTCCTCGTATCCCATTATTGTGGGGTGTATGTCTAATGGGATAAGTGATAATGCTGTTTGTATCTTTTCTTCGTGTTTTTCTTCTGTGATTATCAGTAAGTCTATGTCTGAATGATTCTTTGCTGATTTTTTTGCGTGTGATCCAAATAAGAGTGCTATGAGTTGGAATTCCAGCTTTGTTAGTGTTTGATATACTATTTTTAAGTCTTTATTCTTGATTAGCTCTGTTTTTCTGGCGTGTTCCGCAAAGTATACGGTTGGATTGAATTTTTGATTAAATGAACAGTTCGTGTTGTTGCCTAATCTTTCAAGAGTTATGATGTCTTCTTTTTCAAGCTGCATTACTGCGTTATATGCTGATTTGTAGTTTATACTTCTTAATTGTGAGAGCTTTCTTATGCTATACCTCTTTTCCTGGTTCTCTATGAGAAGTCTTAATATATTCAATTTTTCATTAGCCATCTTAAACCATACTATTATGGTGTCTGGGGGTATATAAGCTTTTTGGAGCAACAAAAGGTTTCCACTGGCAATAGACAATAGTTTCTATTGGGAATAGAAGGTATGGGGTTATCTACTTCCCAAACTATAACTCCGGAGATTAGAATCATCAACCTCCTTAGTTGCTCCCTTAGGCATACCTATCGTTTTGGCGGCTCCGACAAAATGGTCTGTAATAGCCTGCCCTGCGTTCTTGCAAGACTCTTTTGCCCTTTCTATTGCTCCTAAAAATTTACGCCATTCTACATATCCAAGAAGTTTTTGCAAGTCCCTCGCAAACCAGAATTCCACCCCTCCATCTTTATGGGCATAGTCTTCAAAAGTCCTAGTCAGCTTTGTGATTACCTGTTTATCCATTTTCTAATTAAGATAACTTTAAGTTTAAATATCTTTACTCGGGTTCCCAGGATATCTTCCGGATTCACAACTTCCCAGCTGGATAAAGACGGATTAGCTTGTGAGAGCCTTCCTTAATTTTAATTTATATTGGTTATCTAAAAATCTGGGAGATTTTAGAGTGTGGCAAACCTGTGTGGGGCTTATATCAATAATTAAGAAGGTATGCCTAAACAAAGATTTAAACTATTTTTTCCCAAGATATAAATCTCTTAGGATTAAACCACCAGTTCTTAAAATTATATCAACATTAATGGCATTTTCGAAAGCGTATTTTTTTACTGGTTCCATAAACTTTGAATTCCTATTATCCATCAAGACAATTCTGGAACATTCTTGAACATCATAAGGAGTTTTCGATCCTAACTCTTCTAACTTCTTTTTTAGTTCTTCAAATAATTTCTTTTTATGTTCTTTTATTATTTTATCCAATCCACTTTCTGTCACAAGTTCTTCTCCGTAGTCATTGAGCTCTAAGGGAGTACCTGATTTCTCAGTTAAGAGATGATTCAATGTTACGCCCTTACTGGTAATCAGGGTTTGTATTTCTACTATTGCATTCTTAATAGGATTTAACGCTTTCATAAATATTTTATCAATCTTATAAAATCTTTTACCAATCTGGTAGTATGCACAGATTAATACAACCACTATTAGGAATGTAGAAAACATAACTGGAACAGTTGATTCTTTAGTAAAACCTAATGCATTAAGTAATGTTAAAATTTCTGTTGCCATACTCCCTCTCTTTTCAATATGTTATTTTTAAGAGTTTCTGTTTTTTTAAAGTTTTCCAATAACTTTTGTTATTTTTTCCGGAGATTGTAGTAACTTTGATGCTTCTTTCGGAATCTTCATAACATCTACGACTTGTAAGTACAAAAGCAGGAATTCTACTTATTCCCAAACCAAACCACTGCACCTGAGATCAGGATTATCCCAAAAACTACTAAGAACGAGTTCAGAGCACTTATCTTCAAACCCGCTAAGTTCAAGTAGAATACCAGTAACGGAACTACAGCTATGGATAATGTAATTCTTTTTATAACCTTAGGGAAGATTATACTTTCTCCAGAAATAATAACTATTCTTGCAAGGATTCCATTTGCAGATTACCTGAGTTTTTTCTTATGCCTTGAAGCATCAGCTATCCATCTTTCATCTTTCCTGGCTCTGCTCTCAAGCTTTTTTATATCTTCTTCAGCAGGCAAGTCCTCTGGAACGATATTATTTTTTGCTAATACGCTTCTCATCTCCTTATTATTTTTTACATGCTCACCAGTTATTTTTCCTTCGCCTTGCAGATCATTCTGCTTTACATTGAAATTTGTTATCTCTGTTGCAAAATTCTTAGCTGCAATCGTAACTGTCGGCAAAAAGTCAGCCAAGGGCTTAATCTTAGGGACTTTCAGTCTTTGTTTCATCAGTTTTGTGTCATGCCCGCCAAATAATGCTTCGTCGCCTTTGCTCCGTATCCTTGCAAAACCCTCATCATCAACGCCTCTTTCGTAAATTAGCTGAGATAATTCTGTTTCTGACGCAGTTAACTTATTTCTTGCCTCAAATCTTTCCTGCAATGCTATCCTCTGCTCTACCAATTCCTGCTTCCTTGTCTGCATCGCGAAATAACTCTGCGCAAAAGCTATCTCCTCCTTTCTGGAATCGCCATTCTGGGCAATCAAGTAGCAAGCATACCTTGTTAGCTTATAATCATCAATTTCCTTAGTTGCTCCCTTAGGCATACCTATCGTTTTGGCGGCTCCGACAAAATGATCTGTGATAACCTGCCCCGCATTCTTGCAAGACTCTTTTGCCCTTTCTATCGCTCCTAAAAATTTACGCCATTCCACATACCCTAGCAGAAGCTGCAGGTCTCTTGCGTACCAGAATTCCACTCCGTTCTCTTTGTGGGCGTAGTCCTCAAAGTTCTTGGTTAGCTTCGTGATTACTTGTTTGTCCATCTTTTGCTTGAGATACTTTTAGATTTAAATATCTTTACTCGGGTTCCTAGGATATCTTCCGGATTCACAACTTCAGGGTTGCTGTTTTGACAAGATTCATCTTGACAAGCCAAAGAAATAATCACCTTAGACTAATCTCAGACAAAGATCTTATCTTTCTCGGACAATCACTAGACCCCTTCCTGTCCAAGAGAACAGACCTCATGCCCAAGAGCTCCGGAGCCTCAACATCATTCCTAAAACTGTCCCCGACCATCAATACCTTTGCCGCAGAAACCTCCATCCTTCCCAACACTGCCCGGTATATCCCTGACTCAGGCTTCATCATCTCAACATCGCAAGAGAACACAAAAGAAGATATGAACCTGTCCAAACCGAACCTGAAAAAAGGCTCACGATACGGCGACGCCAAATTCGAAACAAGACCCATAGATATGCCCTTATCCCTCAGCCTGCCAAGAGTCTCAAGAACATCAGGATAAAGAACCACAGAACCAACCTCTTTCGCGACAGCAGAGTCGTACCCAGAAACATCAAAACCCCTCTTATTCGGCAAGAGCCTATGAACCACATCAGACATGGAAGGAAGATCCTCAGTCATGCAAATCCTCTTAACCTTATGCCGGTCCATCCCATTCCACCAGAGAGAAAAGCTCAACTTCCTGAAAAGCCGGTCATAAGGCCCGCTCTTATCAGCTGTATGCATCAACGTGCCGTACATATCGAAAACAACAGCCTCAAACTCCATAAAACCCACCTACAAATAATGCTCTTATAAGCTTTTCCCAGATTCGCACCCTAAAGAAAATCTCAGAGACAAACATCAGAAAAGCTTATAATTCTCCAGACCAACCTCTCCGACATGACAGGAACAGGCGACCGGAACATACTAGACGACTTTTGCATAAGCTTCTGCTCCATAGCAGACAAGCACTGCAAATACATAATCGTATCAGGATTCGTGGCAATAAGCTCAGGCAGAAGCAGAGCCACAGAAGACATAGACATGATCATAGAAAAAATGCCTGAAGACAGATTCAAAGCCATGCATGAGGACCTGGCTAAAAACGAATTCGTATGCATACAATCCGACAATCCTGAAGAGATACACAGCTATCTCAAAGAAGGCATATCAGTAAGATACACATTAAAAGACAAGCCACTGCCTGAAATGGAAGTCAAATTCGCAAAAGACGAGCTCGACAGACATCAAATACAAACAAGGATAAAACTCCCATTGACCGGACTCGACATATGGTTCAGCAGCATAAACATGAACATAGCATTCAAGGAAGAGCACCTCAAGTCAGAGAAAGACCTAAAAGACGCCGAGCACCTAAGGAAGATATACCCCGAAATGGTAAACGAAACAGAAATAAACGAAATCAAAAAAATGATAAGGAAACTAAGACCATGAACGAAATAGACCGATGGATAAAATACATGAAAGACCATCCCTCTGAATGGAAAAAAGTCCACACAGAATTCATAAACGCACAATTCAAAAAATCTGAAGAATTCATAAAAAGGCTGCTGCAAGAACCTGACGGAAAAGAAAGAATAATCAACGCCTACAACCTAAAAAATCTCAAAGGATACGAAAACCTACTGAAATAAGCCCAAAAAACATATTAATCCTGCAGAGATACCCTCCTATATGGCACTCTCAGAGATATCAATAGAAATAACAAACGCATGCCACCAGCACTGCCTGCACTGCTCATCCTCCGCAGGAAAGCCATTCGAAGATGAGCTCACGCTCGAAGAGATAAAAGACATACTCCGGCAGGCCAAAGAACTAGGGGCGCACATATTCACGATATCAGGGGGAGACCCGCTTCTCAGAGAAGATATACACGAGATAATAACCTCTGCCAGGCAGCAAGGATTCGAGATAAGACTCCAGACATCAGGCACCTACAAAGGACCCATAACCGACGAGTTCCTAGACTTCTTCTCAGAAAATATCAAAGACAGGATAGTCTACAGCGTGCACGGGCTAAAAAGCACACACGATAAGATAACGCAAACAGAAGGATCATTCGACACAGTTATGGAAAGCATAAGAAGGACCAGAGCAAAAGGCATAACCACAGAAGCCCACATGGCAGCCAACAAGCTGAACTTCAAGGACATCGAAGAGCTGTCAAAAACACTCGATCTGCACCTCCTCAGGACAGTGCCGCAAGGAGACTGCGACAAAAACCTCATGATGAACAAGCAGGAATTCAAAGAAACGCAAGAGACACTCACAAGATCAAAGGCGCACATAGGGCACAACCTCGACAAGAGACACTGGTCAGACCAAAGCCTCAAGATAAATAGTTGCAGCCTCGGAGAGGACAAGATGCTCATAAGAGCAAACGGAAACTTCACATACTGCGCAGCACTCAAGCACATACCATTCGGAAACATAAGAGACAAGAGCCTGGCATACCTCTGGAACGAACACCCCAGCGCAAAGGCCTTCAGAAAATTCCTCAAAGAAGATTACAAAGACCTCAAAGGGAAATGCTCAACATGCGAACTGCTGGAACGATGCAAAGGCGGATGCATAGCGCAAAGAATACACTCCTACGGAGACATGATGCAAGGACCAGACCCAAAATGCTACAAGAAATAACAGCAAAGACGCCAAGACACAACCTCAAGATAGAAGTGCGCTCAGGGCATATACCCACAAAAGACGTCAAGACCGACAGGAAACTCTTCTCTGACATGTGCAGGACCGGATGCAAGAACTACGGCACAAAACACTCATGCCCCCCAAGCTCGCCAGCACTCGAGAACCATGTCAAAGAAAAATACCTATTCGTCATCATGATGAGCATAGACCTGACCCAGCTCAAAGAATACAAGGAATACCATAGGGTTAGACTCGCCAACGCAGTGCTCAAATCACGAATAGAAAAACTGATGAGAACACTTGAAATAAACTCACGATTCCTTAGCACAGGCTCATGCAGACTATGCAAACCCTGCCAAAAAAAGAAAGGCGAACCATGCAAGCACCCAGACAAGATGAGATACAGCATGGAATCCCTGGGAATCGACTGCAACCACCTATGCTCGACACTCTTCAACAAACCCCTGCAATGGCGCAGAAAAGGAACAGAGATAGAATACACCTCAGTCGTATGCGCGATACCAAGCGAATCGCCCAAAAGCTTAAAAATAAACAAAAGCCACTAACGTACTGGTCTCTGCCACTGTTACATTCTAGAGACCTTTTAATTAGGCATTACTTTTTGCTTAGCTTCCCAGACCTGCTTGGAAGTCAGTCCCAATGACTTCAACATATCCTTGCCTACTGAGGATATACTGTAATAGCTAACCTTGCCTTTTTTTTCAGTGTACTCTTTCTTGGTAATAAGACCCACCCCTCTTAGCGAATTTAAGTGATAACTCAAGTCAGGATTTGAAAGATTGAGTATCTCTTTTAATTCAGTAAATGTATGAGAATGTTTGCCTAACTTAAGGGTACTTGAGGCAAGCAAGGCTAGCAGAATGTTGAATCTATGCTCATTCGATACTACAGCCAGCGTATTCAGCTTATCCTTTAGTTCCTTTGATAAATTTTCCATCAATAAATGCCACCTCAATATTAAGTAACAAAAGATAGTATATAAATTCATATGGCTTTTAGTCAATAATTTTTGACCTACTTTTGAACTCTTTTATAACTCCCACAACAATGCCAGGTAACGCTTTTTGTGAGTATACAACAAATAGCACTGAATATTCCCCCTTGATAAAATTTTCCATGTCACCGGCAGCCATACGCCCTTGACATATGAAAGGACAACGATATTTTTTACAGGCTTTAAAATTAGTGTTTTTGCACTCATGGTAGCCGCCCTTATCAGAGAGCAGCTCACAACCTTCAGGTCCGGCTAAGAATAAAGCCCCAAAAGATAGATTGCTAGTACCGAACCGGTTCTTTAAGAATTCTTCCTCCTCCTTCTGGGATGATGACCTTTCAGGGGTCAATAGGAAAAGCGCATATGACGGTATCGCAGCTAGGCACCTTGAAAAATCCCATAAAGATTCTTTTGATGAAAGGCATTTCTCATTTACCTTGCTTTGGAGAAATTCACATCTTGTCACAGTCTTGCCTTTCTTGAAGAATATTCCCTTGCCGGTTATAGAGATGAATCCCTCTTTAGCAAAAGCCTCCCCTAATTTTGTTATTAATGATTCACCATCAATATCTCCCTCTGCTGTCTGTATAGTCGAATTATACCTGCCAAAAACACCAATACTATTCTCAAAGGAGCCATATCTTTCACTGAAAAGCTCCCTTATCTCCTGCATTATGATACTAAGAGGATCCTTCAGTTTTAGTTCTTCAATCAGCCTCTGTATTTCCCTTGTGTTTATTATCAATCACCCCTCGAATAAAAGCTTTTTATTTCCTAAAATTCTGCTTATTTAAAAAAGTATCTGAGCAGATTACCCCACTATCGAAAACCTCAAAGATTCTTTGAATATTCTTACAAAAAGATGAAAATAATCCTACTGCTTATCTAACGATCACCTTCTAGAAACCTGCTTCTGGATGAACAAGACAACCGCACCGGCAATAACCACTATTCCCAGAACCACCAAGGACGAGTTCAAAGCGATTATCTTCAATCCTATCAGGTTCAGGTAGAACACCATCAGAGGAACCACAGCTATAGACAAAGCAAAGCTCAATGCTGTACGCTCTATCACATCTATACCTTTAGGGATTATGCTTTCTCCGGAAATAATAGTTATCCTTATAAGTATCAAGAGATAATTCCTAATCTATGAGAATTATTCTAATGCTCGGAATAATAATGTCCTTATTACTTTCAGGCTGCTCTTATGATGCACCTGAAATTACCTGCAACAAACCCTACATCCTAGTTGGAATAAGCTGCTGCCTAGATCAAAATGACAACTCAATCTGTGATACAGATGAGACTCCAGAACCAGAAGAAAGCATTGAAGAAGAAACCTTGATAACAGGACTAGAAGAAAGCAATGAAATAACTGGAAAAATTACAGCAGACATAGGTATTCAGTTAGAAGTTATTGAGGAAGAAGAGATTATTGAGGAGATAGATATACAGTTAGAGGTTGTTGAGGAGGAAGAACCTTACATTTGCAATTACAACGCCTACAATTGTGGGAACTTTAATACCCATACTGAAGCACAAACAGCATTTGAATATTGTGGCGGAGTTAGTAATGACATCCACGACCTAGATAGAGACAGTGATGGTGTGGCTTGTGAGAGCCTTCCTTGATGTAGGTATTTACTTTTTATTCTTGAACCAAACTATGGCTCCTGAGATTAGGATTATACCAAGAACTACTAAGAATGAGTTCAGAGCACTTATCTTAACACCTACTAAGTTCAAATAGAATACTATTAGGGAAGAAAATAAAATAATGGGATGCTAAGAATTCCTTAGACTATATTATCTGTAATTATTCTGCCAATGTACAGTTCATAAAATGATCATTTAAATCCCGTGTATAGAAATCAATACGCTCCTCAAAAATAGAACGGATTATATTCTTATCATACCCCATCTCCCCCTCTAAAGTTGAAAACAGGACATATGTACAATATACCTTCCAAAGAGATGTAAACTGTTCAAATACCTGAGTTTTCAAAGTTTGTTCTTCCACTTCCTTTTTTGATAAATTCGATATTATCACAGACGCAGCATCTTTTATAATTTCTAAGACTTTATAATTTAAAACATCATCCTTATTCACCCTAAAATTAAATATCAGCTGATAAAGCAGATCTACAAATTTCTTCTTATCAAGATTTTCAGATAACAACAACTTCTCTATCTCTCTTTTAATCAAATAATCCTTTTTTCCATACTTCTGATATTGGCATCTAGTTAAATCCTTAACTGATAATGCTCCTATTTGGTTTATGATCTCCACAATAGTCTCATTTAGCTCCTTTTCTTTAACATTTAATGTCTTAAAATCGTAGGTATCTAATTCAGGACTAAACTCTAAAGGATCAACTTTTACCAGCACAACTTTACCGAAAAAGTACCACCCTCGCGGTATATTCAATTGAGGATATTTTTCAGCAACTTCAACCAAAGCTTTTTGCATATGTGTCCTTGTTATAGGAGTATTTTTTTTCTTTTCCCACTCATTATTGATTTTTTTTGCGAGCGCATAAGTTCTCTTTCTTATATCCTTTGCAAGAGGCAATCCTGCAATTGTATCCTTAGGAATATCCACTAACCCCTCTTGTTTTAGGAATATCTTATTATCAGCAGTGTCAACTATCTTTAAATCTTTTAATATATCCACGTTATCTTTTATTGTGTCCCAATTTGAACCGAGGTCTTTGGAAAGTTCGTATACTGATTTGGGCGAAGCAGAAACTAAATCGATTATCCCATTAATAATTGCAGCCTTGGTTTTTTTTATTGGAATCATATTATAATATAATACTATGTCTTTTATATAGTGTATATATGTTTTTTGACTGATACTAAATGCGCCAGTCTATATGCTCTGGTAAACTTATGCTAATATCCTCATCAAAGCAGCCAAAGTGTTCGATATTTCTTGTTACCAATGCATCCACCGCCCCTTTCATTGCCAGCACAGCATGCAACGCATCATCATACTCTGTAGTCCCACATTTATTGATTGCATCTCTCGCTTGCTCTTTATCACCATATGTGGTTTTAACTTCTATAAGATTACCTTTTTTCCGTATCTTATCTATGAAGGTCTTGTATTCTGGATATGCACTCATTTGATAATCAAGATGATCCGATATGACTAAATTGAATTCGCCATCTTCAACTCTTTTGAATAAACTTAGTGCTTGCTCTCCATGATGTATCCCGAAGTTTCTGCCTTTTTCCCACCTATACCAATTAATGTAAACACAGGTGTCAATATATATCCTTATCATCGTCTTTAATCACATATATCTGTCATTATTTATATACATTGCTATTTTATAGCCAATTCACCTCAAAAACCCATATGACAAGCGGTTTTATATGCGTTGTCCTACTTTTTTCAACGGTTTTACGACAGACCCGGAAACCCTCCGAACACTAAGGACTCTTCCTGCCTTTCAATAGAAATATCACACCAGAAACTACCACTACACCAAGAACTACTAAGAATGAGTTCAGAGCACTTATCTTAACACCTACTAAGTTCAGATAGAACACTAGTAGTGGGACTACAGCTATGGATAATGCAAAAAAACAAAGAAAAACCCTAATTTTTGCAAAAAAGAGAAAAAACATACATAACCTGCTATTTTCTACTAAGATTGTTTTCTTTCAAGAGCATAAAAGAATTTATCTCTAAGCCTATCTACTTCTTTCATTATTGGAATCGTTAAATCCCTGTCAACAAGAATATCAAACCTTTCACCAATATAGGTTATCCATATTTGGCTCCCAGCAGTTTTTATCTGCTCTTTTATTTCTTCAATCATAGCATCCCAATCAATATCTGTCTCTGCCAAAGACATGCAGTCCTCAATATCTCCCTCACGCTCTGTAAAAGTCTTGAACATGAAAATATCTGTTGTTGAGCATAAAAAAACTGTTAGGTTACTTAGCTGTTTTAGTTTATCCGCTCTTTCTTTCATCTTTTCTGAAAGCCGAAATCCCTTACATACTGTTTTTTGGAACAAATCTATCCTATAATCTTTTCTTATAAATATCTGACTAATATCAAACTTTTTGTACGCTAAAGTCGGAATCTTTGCTGCAAATCCTATATTTTTGAGAGCATTTTCTACAGCTGTAAATTCTTTTGGAGAATCTACCACTATATCCACATCTTTTGTTCCTGCTTTTAGGCCATGATAAAGCATGACAGCACCGCCTATCACATAAAACTGCACCTTTTCTGTCAGTGCCTTATCCAGTTCCTCAAATAGCCTATCCAGCTCTTCAAATTTTAATATCATACACCTCAGCCCTATCTTTTATCTCAGCAAGTGACGGGTAGTTTTTAACTTTTTCTCCTTGCAGCACTTTATCAATGTTATCAATCAGTTCATGCTTTATCTTAGTCAAATCTTTTCTGTATTTTATATAGAACAAAGCCACAAAAATCAAATGCCTAATTCCTCCGTCTTTTTCGGCACGATAAACAGAATGCAAAAAAACTTCCTGCTTTGTCAACTTTTTCTTTGGAAGATAATATGTATGATCCACTGGCAAGAGCTTTATCCCAAACTGTTCATATGCAGAAAAGCCAGTCAATGCCGCGTCACATTCTGCTTTTGTTGAAAATACAATTTCGTCTTTAGTTTTACGGTAAATAATTGCGCCAGGGGGAACTCTCTTATCATTTGTCTCTTCATATTTTTTTAATTCCACAAGAAACTCTTCTATCTTATGCCAAAATTTACCATTGAACTGATACCTATTCTCTATCGGTTTTATGAAGTTGTTTCTTAAAGCTTTTTTTATCTTATAAAATACTGTGCTTCTTTTAATTCCAGTTTCTTTTATTATCTCATCTACTGTTTTCGGCTCAAGGATGAAAGTGTAGAATACAATACCACATCCTGATAGATGATCTATAAAGCTTGATTGCCTTCCAAGCTCCTGGAGCAATAACCGTACATGAGTGGCTTTAGAAGGTCTGATCTCTTTGTGTTCAAGCTCTGCAAAGCCATTTTTATGCAAGCTTCTTATTATACGGTATACCTGGCTTTTATCTTTATTTAAAGCTACAGCTACTTCAGAGATCTGTTTTGTTCCCAAGGCTACTTGTTCAAGCACCTTTAATTCTGTCTTTGAAAATCGCATAAGTCTAATAAATTACCACAAGTATATAAAGGTTTGGTATATTTTTGGATTAAGTATTAAACCCTCTAATAAACCCAAATAACCTCTCAAAAAAACCCAGAAATAAACTAACTCCTAAACCAAACCACAACACCAGAAACTACCACTACACCAAGAACTACTAAGAATGAGTTCAGAGCAGGAATAGCAGGACTAGACGATGATGACGAAATAGACTACGAATACTACAGCAACGACAAACTAGAATTCACAACAGAAATAGAAGAAACAATCACACAAACAACAAAAAACACAAAAGCAATCATAACCAAGCAAAACAGCAAAATCACACTACTATACGGATCAGAAAATGAACTAGGAAAAACATACTCAAAAGTATTCTCAGTAGGAGACAAAGAATATTTCATAGCAGGAAACGACATCCACTCCATCACACTAACAGGACTAACAAATCAAATAGCAGAAATAACAGTAGCAAGCACACCACAAAAAGCACTCCTATCAATCGGAGGACAGATGACATTCGACGCAGATAAAGACGGCAAACAAGACATACTAGTAAAACTAAACCACATAACAAACAACAAAGCACTAATAACAATAACAGAACTAGACAACCCAGAAGTAAGCAATGAAATAACAGGCATGACAACAGGAATAGGAAACAACCCAATTAAAGCAGGAATAGCAATTCTGATACTAGCAATAATTCTACTAGGATACGCTGCACTTAAGAAGAAACACTAACTACCAACTAACTTCTATATCATCAACACGCCAATTGGGATTAAAATCAACATCCAAACCATCAACTCTTCCAGCACCATACTCAAGAATCCCCTGCCAAGCAATCATGCTAGCATTATCACCACAAAACTTCAAAGGAACAGGATAAAACCTGGCACCTCTTTCACTACACATCTTATCAAGCATCTCACAGAATCTCTGATTAGCAGCGACACCACCAATAAGTATTGCTTCCTTTTTTTCACAATGCGCAAGTGCTCTCTCAGTAACCTCAGTCAGCATAGCAAAACAAGTCTCCTGCAAAGAATAACACAAATCTTCTTTAGATACTCCTTTCCTGAACAACTGCTCAGCCTTAGTAATAATACCAGAGAACTCAACATCCATCCCCTTAACCACATACGGCAGCTCTATATACTTACCTTTCGCTGCCAACTGCTCTATCTTCGGGCCAGCGGGAAAGCCAAGACCTATTATCCTCCCGAACTTATCCAAAGCATTGCCTAACCCAACTGATAATGTCTCCCCGAAAATCCTATACTTATTTCCCTCATGAGCAATAATCTGAGTATTAGCACCAGAAACAAACACAAAAACAGGATCCTTAGTATTAGTAACCAACCTGCCAATCTCCAAATGAGCAGTAATATGATTCACACCGATTAACGGTTTCTTTGTTTTCTTTGCTAGTTCTACAGCAAAATCCCTTCCAACCCTCAAAGAAGGAGGCAGTCCCGGGCCCTTGGAGAAAGAGATTAGATCAACATCCTCTAGAGTTAAATTAGCCTCTTCCAAAGCCTTACCAAGAACTTTTTCCTTTACTTCCTCATGATGCCTAGCAACCTCATTAGGAATCATACCACCAACATCGGTCGTAAAAGTATCAGAAACCTGGGAAAGAAACTCCTTACCCTTCATCAAAGCAACACTAAAAGTATGAGCCGTGCTCTCAATACCCAAACATATCATTTTATACCCTCAAAGTAGCAAAACCTTTATAAATATTTATGAAAAAACAATAACCATGACAAAAGACCTAATGATGATAACAAAAGAGCTAGAAGAAGGAAAACTAGAAATACTAGTCGGAGAAATAGGAGAAGCACTAGAATCCGTCGGAATACTTAAAGAATACTTCTACAAAGGAAAATACCAAGGCACAGAATACACAGCACTACCCTCACAAAAAATAGACTCCTTCCACATAAGAGAAGACGCCAAAGAAAAATTCACAAAAAAAATCCTACCAAACCAAACAGTCATGCTCCAAATCGGAGACAAAATAGGCTGGGGACCAGGATACTCAATAAAAACAGTCGAAAGAGAAATGCCCTACGATACAGACCCCAGGAACAAAAACTAAATGAAACTACCATTAATCTTACGAATAGACACAATCAGCAACGGAAACATACTAGACTTCATAGTCGGCGAGGAAGGAATAATACTTGAATGGGCAGGACGGCTCCACATTTGCGACAGCTTCCTACTCCACACAGTGCAATACACAACGATGCCAACACGCAAAATAAACTCCTTCTACCTACGAACATTTATCTCAGGCAAGAAAAACCTAAGAAAACTAACGCCAAGAGAAAAAATAAGACTAAACGAAAGCGAAGAAATAGGCTGGGGATACGAAGAGCCACTCCTAATGATGCCATACGAAGCACTAGGGATAATCCCATACAAAGGATTCTGATAAAAAAAAAGATTTAAAAATATTCATCTACCTTAAAATTATCAGAAAAACAAAAAAATAAGATATTCAAATTTTGGTGCGTTTTAATTCTATCATTTTTTCAAACTCACGGAATAATCTATTCACAATCTTTACTGCATCTTCTTCTGAATATATGCTTACCTCTCCACCTAAGTCCTTGAAATGACTATTTAATATGTAGCTATCTTTTTGAGGATTAGCAGTTAGTATCATAATGGGTATTGAGTTCTTACTTGATATATTCGAAGCATGCTTTATATATGTAGAGTATTCATCATCATCATCATCTTTGACTGGGCTTGGATCCTCTGAAAAAACTGCTGCTCTAAGAAGGTATTCTGGGAATTCTGTTTTTATTATATTGAATTGATCTCTAAGTATAATATTATGTCTGCCGTTAAAGTGTAGGGAAGTTGCTTTTATCTTCATAAGTTTTGAAATAGTTGAAGACTTGTAATTGCTATTTTTAAGCCATCTAAAAAAATGTTCATCACAAAGAATCAAAAAAGGATAATCTACTCTGCCCCTATTCGTAATAGAACATTTAGAACTCATGCTCTATCATCTCTTCATTTAGTATTTCTGCATCCTTTATCGTAATTGGTGATCCAATAGTTTTTGTTACTTTTAGTAACTCGAAGTCATCAATGGCCAGTATCTTATCTTTTAGTTCTTGGCTAGCTACTTTGGTTATAGGACTATTTTCAATACTGTCTTTTAAATTAATAGCCAACTCAATATCTAAAATCTCTTTTTCTTTTTTTTCAACTGCGGATTGTGCTTCCATTTTTATTTTCACCTCCTATATTTTTTTGTTTGATATATAAACCTTATGGTGTTTTAATTGTCCAATCTCTGAAAACCTGTAAGAATCTCTGTTTATATTGTTGTAATAGTTTAGTCATGCCTTACCCCTCTATGTAATATTAGAGAAAGATTAGAATATAAACTTTTTGTAAGTTTAGAGTTTTGACGTGTAGTTATCTCTGCTGTGTTTTTGTTATCATAATTGCCAGTTTTATAGCCTGATTGTTGCTAAGGTACCCATATTTCTTTTGATTATGGCGTAGAAAATAAGTAAGATAAACCTTTAAATATACTTTTACCCCATAATCTACTTGATGAACAACACAGAACTAGCAACAATACTCAGAGACATGGCCTCTATCCTGCAAATGAAAGGAGTAGAATGGAAACCCCAAGCATACAGACGAGCAGCAAGAAGCCTAGAATCACTGCAAGAAGACATCTCAAAAGTATACAAAGAATCAGGAATCAAAGGACTGGAAGAAATACCTGGAGTAGGAGAAGGCATAGCAAAAAAAATAGTGCAATACCTGAAAAGCGGAAAAATAAAAGAGTACGAAGAACTGAAAAGAACAATACCAAAACCAGTAGCAGACCTGATGAAAATACCCAGCATAGGGCCCAAAAAAGCAAAAATACTGTATAATAAATTACATATCAAAACAATAGAAGAGCTAGAGAAAGCAGCCAAAGAACACAAGCTGCAAAGATTGAGAGCATTCAAACAAAAAACAGAAGAAAACATACTACAAGGAATAGAAATATTAAAAGCAGGCAAATTCAGAAGACCGCTAAAAGAAGTTCTGCCGATTGCTGAAAAAATAACCAGCAGACTACGAAAGGTAAAGGGCGTAAGCAAAGCTGAAGTATGCGGATCAATACGAAGAAAAAAAGGCACTGTGAAAGACATGGACCTCCTGGTCATAGCGAAAGACCCTGAAAAAGTCGTCGACACATTCACTAAATTAAAACAAATAAAAAGAGTACAAGCAAAAGGCATGACAAAAGCATCAGTAAGACTGAAGAACGGGATGCAAGCAGACCTGAGAGTAGTTCCACAGGAAAGTTTTGCAACAGCACTACAGTATTTCACCGGAAGCAAAGACCATAATATCCAGCTAAGGATTGTCGCAATCAAAAAAGGGTACAAACTAAGCGAGTACGGACTGTTCAACAAGAAGACCGGCAGAAGAATTCCAGTAAAAACAGAGAAAGAGCTATATAAAAAACTTGGATTCAAATACATCAAGCCAGAGCAAAGGCTCGGCAAAGGCGAAATATAGTTCTATTACAAAATTGTAGCATATATGACAATAATGTAACATAGAAAACTTTAACTATGGGTGTTACATTTATATAATACATGTTACAAAAATATAGTATCTGGAAAGTGGCAGGAATATTCTTCCAAGAGCCAACAAAAGAACACGGCCTACTAGAAATATGCAGAAAAACAAAAATAGCCCACACATCTGTCAAAAACCACCTAAAAAACCTAAAAACAATAAAAATAATATCTGAACACACAGAAAAAAAAGGATCGAGACTATACCCCATATACAAAGCAGAGCAAAACAACAAAACATTCAGAGACTACAAAAAAATATACAACCTATCAGAACTGATAACTTCTGGCCTGATAAACCACCTCAATGACACACTAACACCCAAAGCAATAACACTCTTCGGAAGCTACCAGCGAGGCGAAGACATTGAAGACAGCGACATCGACATATTCATAGAAACAAAAAAAACCGAAATAAACACTGAAAAATTTGAGAAACTCTTAAAAAGAAAAATCCAACTACACTTCAAGGAAAACTTCAAGAAATATCCCAAAGACCTGAAAAATAATATCCTAAATGGCACAATTCTTGAAGGATACCTAGAGGCATTTTAATGAGAATAACAATAAAACCAGACATAGCAAAAGCAAAATCCCTCAAAGAAACATCAATAATCACACTTGAAAGACTTGAAAAAACAGACATGGAAAAATACCCTTCTAATACACTAAAAGACTTCAACATACAACCAAACTACATTAAACTCAACCTAAAAAAGATAAAAAGTATAATAAAATCACTATTGGACCTAATAGAAAAATGATCAAAGAAAAATCAGCAGGAGTCATTGTATACAACAATGGCGAATTCTTAATCCTACAATACACAGCAGGACACTGGGACTTCCCAAAAGGACACATAGAAAAAGGAGAAACAGAAAGAGAGACTGCCTTGCGAGAGTTGAAAGAAGAAACAGGAATAACAGACGCATTCTTTGTAAAAGGGTTTCATGACGAAATAAAATACTTCTTCAGAAGGGGAAAAGAACTAGTACACAAAGAAGTCATCTTTTACTTAGTTGAGACAAAGACAAAAGAAGTGGAAATAAGAACAAAAGAACACCAAGGATACGAATGGCTGCCATTCAAAGAAGCAGTACAAAGAGTAACATTCCAGAACGCAAAAGACATACTAGTCAAAGCAAAAGAGTTCTTGAATTAAGCAGTAGTAGCAATCTCAATAACGCCACCATTCTCCAACTCATGATCCTTACCGATTGGCCTTCTCTTCTTAACATCAATAGCCTTCACAAAACCCTTACCAATATCAGTATGCAAATGGAAAGCAAAATCCAAAGCAGTAGAACCAGGCTTCAGCAAAAAACAATCAGGCAAAACATTACCATCCTTATCTTCTAACTTCCCCAAACCACCAGGATAAACAGCAATATACCTCAACAAATCAAAAACAGCGAAGTTTAGAATCTCTTGAACACCAGTAGACTGCTTTTCCAAGAACTTCTTAATTGCATCCAAACCCCTCTGCTGCTGCTCATTAACCTCCCCCTTAATCTTAAAATCCCTCTCACCAGGAACATACTCAATCAACCCCTTCTTATTAGCCTCCTTCAAAGCAAGCTCAAAATCAGCAGAGCAACCAATTATCTCATAATCCGGGAACTCTTTCTTCAACTTCCCAATATTGGTAACGGCAACAGAAATGTCAATCTTATTAGCAGCAATCAGCATAGGCTTGCTTTTTTTTCTCAATACAGAAGCCAAAGACTTTAACTGCACTTCATCCCAAGAACTAGGGTTTTCTGGCAAATCCTTGATAGCTTCCTTAACCATACTTTCAGTAACCCTCAAACCAGAAAGCTGCCTAGCAACAGCCTTATAAACCTCCTTACCCTCCTGCTTAATAGTACGAGCAAACTTCTCCCAACCACGCATCATAATCTGATAATACCACATATCCAACTCATGATCCAAGAACCTAATATCATCAGCAGGATCAAAAGCACCGGGATCAGCAGCCTCACCCTTCTCATTAGTAGCACCAGCAGCATCAATAACATGAATCAAAACATCAGCCTCATTAAGATCACTCAAGAACTGGTTACCAAGACCATGACCCTCATGAGCACCAGGAACTAAACCAGCAACATCAATCATATTTACTGGCACAAATCTCTTATGATTAATACACGCACCAAACCGAGGATTACACTGAGTCTTGAAAAAAGTGTCCACACAGTCAATCTTGACATAACCAACACCATTATTGGGCTTAATAGTAGCAAAAGGATAATTAGCAATCTCAACATCCGCCAAAGTAGCCGCCTTGAAAAACGTACTCTTCCCTACATTCGCCTTGCCAACAATACCTATAATCATAGAACACTCTGAATAGAGAAGTCATTAAAAAGGTTTTGGTTAGTTCAGCATTGTTGTTCACTTTTTCTTTTCTAGCTGTTTTCTCTTTTCTTTCTCAGGCGTATCTAGGTAGTGCTCTTTGCTCACTATTGATTCTCCAATTTTAGCTTCTATGTTCCTTCTTGCCTCGCCGACAACTTTACCGCCTTTCTTTGCTGCTACCTTGCACTCACTAAACCCTTGTGCATCATCTTTCTGTGTTATCTTAGTTGTTACCTTCTCTCCGAGCATCGTGAAGATAAGTTCCATCTCGCCCATGTGGTCTCGTAGGTTGTCCTTCATCTTGAGACTCTTGTGTTGTTTGTATTCATCAACTGTCTTGCCGAATGTTGCTTTTGATATTTCATTAGTGAGTATTGAGTAGTCCCTTTTTGTTTTTACATTTCTGTTCTGCCATTCATTTGTTAAGTCCTGCCTTATTTCCATGCCTCTCATTCTCTTTCCTATCCATTCATCAGAGTAACCTTTCTTTCTGTATAGTTCTCTGATACGTGCTTGTCCGATTTCTGGATCTTCTATTTCCTGCACCCTTTCATATCCAACTTTCGCTAGCCACCTCTTGAACGGTTCTGCCTTCTTTGACGGCAGGGACTGTATGAGTCTAAAAGCATTCTCTGTATTGACACAATCTGTTAAGTAATATTTGCCATCTGCTGATTCTAATTTCAGTTGTAAACAAATTGTTAACAACTGGGGTTCTCTAGCCTTTACTACTCCCCAATATTGTCGTGGAGCAGGACTTTCTACTAAGGCTGTGACTATATCTACAACTGAGAAGTACCATTCGTTGTTATGCCATTCACGTCTGATTCCTTTGTCATCAAATAGTATCAATTTCTTGTTCTGTTCAATTTCGTTTTGTTCCATTTTTTCTCTTTGAATTTGAATAGTTATAACTTGTATTTAAGTTCTGTGTAGACATTTGTCCTTGTCAAATGGTTGATTACGAATAGTTAGAAATAGTTACGGATAACTTTGTTTTTTTCCAAGGGTCTTACAAATATATTCACATTTTTATTTACTGGGTTACTTAACTTCAAGAGTCTTGCCGTAATGCTTATCCCAAGCAACAGTACCAAAAGGCTCAACCATCTCACCCTCATCAACTTCTAAAAAAGGCTGAAAACAACCTAAATTAAAAAGCTCAGTTCTCCCGTCATCCTCTAAATAATAACCTTCAACTTTAACATTAGGTCTATCAAACTTAAAGCCAATAGTCAAAAAATTATTCCCATCCCAATAACCAACATTACTATTCCTGCCTCTACCAACATACCATTTGCCAACAACAAGATCTTCTCTAAGAATCTGACTTAATTTCTTTTCTGACATTTCCATACCTCTCACAAAGACGCTTCAAAGGAACATTAACATTACGCAAAGCATCAACAGTATCCAACAAACAAGCAGCCAACTGCTTACGACCCCTGAAAAAATCCTTATTAGCCTGCTTGTTCAAATCATCAGCAAGATCATAAACAAAACCAACCAACTTATCATAACCTAAACTACTAACTTCTTTCGCAACTTCATACAAAGGTTTACCAAGATCCACAGAATGCTGCCCACAATGCCCTCTCATATAAGGCTCACAAATATCCCAAGCCCTCTTCAAAGGAATATTTGCCTTACGCAAAGCATCAGCAGTATCACCTAACTCAACATAAATCTCCCAAGACCTAAAAGAATAATCCCTCTTCTCCAACTCAGAAGCCAACTCATAAATAAAACCAACCAACTTATCATACCTCAAATTCCCAAGATCCTTAACAAGCTTATCAAGAGATTCCATACAAGAATACTATACAACACAGAGTTTATAAGTTTTACACCAGAAATATTCCACAATCTTTATAAACAACCCCCTTAGAAGGTAAAAGAACAATGTCAAATCAACAACCAATCTACATAATGCCCCAAGACACACAAAGAACACTAGGAAGAGACGCACAAAGAAACAACATACTAGCAGCAAAACTAGTGGCAGAAACAGTAAGAACAACACTCGGACCAAAAGGCATGGACAAAATGATAGTCGACGCAATGGGAGATGTCGTAGTAACAAACGACGGCGTAACAGTACTGGAAGAAATGCAAATAGAACATCCCACAGCAAAAATGATAGTAGAGGTAGCAAAAACACAGGACGACCAAGTAGGAGACGGAACAACAACAGCAGTCATACTCTCAGGAGAACTACTGAAAAACGCAGAACACCTACTAGACCAAAATGTACACCCCACAGTAATCATCAAAGGCTACGGATTAGCAGCAGAAAAAGCACAAGCAATACTATCAGAAATGGCAGAAACAATAACCGCCGCGGACAAAGATAAACTAAGAAACATAATCACAACAGCAATCACAGGAAAAGGAGCAGAAGCTTCAAAAGAAAAACTGGCAGACATACTGCTAGAAGCAATAGAAACAGTAGGACTGAACAAAGACGACATCAAAATAGAAAAGAAAACAGGCGGAAGCACAGAAGAATCAGAACTAATCAAAGGAATCGTACTTGACAAAGAAAGAGTGCACTCCTCAATGCCCCAAAAACTAGGAGACGTAAAAATAGCACTACTCGACTGCGCAATCGAAATAAAAGAAACAGAAGCAGACACAAAAATACAAGTAACAGACCCATCACAACTACAAGCATTCATAGACAGAGAAGAAAGATCACTAAAAGAAATGGTAGAAAAAATAGTCGCAACAGGAGCAAAAGCAGTATTCTGCCAAAAAGGCATAGACGACATAGCACAATACTACCTATCAAAAGCAGGAATATACGCAGCAAGAAGAGTAGCAAAATCAGACCTAGAAAAACTAGCAAGAGCAACAGGCGCAACAATCATAAGCAAAATCAACGAACTAACATCCCTACAACTCGGATACGCAGGAACAGTAGAAGAACAAAAAATAGGCGACGAAGAAATGACATACATCAAAGGATGCAGAAACCCAAAATCAGTAACAATACTACTAAGAGGCGGAACAACACATGTGCTAGCAGAATCAGAAAGAGCAATAAAAGACGCACTAGGGGATGTGGTAGCAGCACTGGAATCAGGAAAAGTAGTCGGCGGAGCAGGAGCAGCAGAAATGGAACTAGCCAAGAAGCTGCGCGAATACGCAACATCACTATCAGGAAGAGAACAACTAGCAGCACTAGCATTCGCAGACGCAATAGAAGTAGTACCAAGAACACTAGCAGAAAACGCAGGACTAGACCCAATAGACATGCTAACAGAACTCAAAGCACGGCACGACGAAGGAATCAAATGGGCAGGACTAGACGTATTCGAAGGAAAAGTAGTAAACTCCTGGGAAAAAGGAATAATAGAACCCCTAAAACTAAAATTGCAAGCAATCAAATCAGCAAACGAAGTAGCACAGCTCATATTAAGAATAGACGATGTCATAGCAGGCGGCTCAAAGAAAGCAGGACCACAAATGCCACCAATGGGAATGGGTGGAATGCCACAAATGTAATGGTGGAAATAAAAAAATGAACAAACTAAAAACACTATTGGCTTTAGGGGGATTAGTAACAACTATGAGTGGTTGTAACTTTAGTTCTGATAAGGTATGGGATGAAGACTTTAAAAAAGGCATAATAAGGGTTCCTAATGAATGCTATGAAACACTGTCAGTTAATCGGACTGATTTCGGGATGCTTAATCTAGTTTGCAAAGACCCTAAAAACCAGCTGGTCTATTTTACAAGAAATTTAGCTATAGGCGGCTCAAGTCTAAGTGGCTGGAAAGAATATAGGATTGCACCGAAAAAGTAAGCCAAACAAGCTTTTAAGATGGGAATGCCACAAATGTGAGATTTTTCCCTCAAACACCTATCAAAACCTTTATAAATTTAGCAGTTCTCTTTAGTAATTAACAAAAAAGAGGAGATAAAATGCAGTCTAAACCAGTGAAAATAGCAAACCCTTCTGAACACCATAGCTCTATGGTAGAACAACTGATAGCAACAAATGTAACCCTGCAAAACAAAATGGTAGACCTACTAATCGGCACAAAAGAGCTAAACGAAAACGTAAACAAACTGGTTCACTTATTCACAGACGCAGCAGCACATATAAGAACAGGAAAATACGAAGACCCACTAATAGAAAAACTAAATGACTTACTGGAACAAAACAAAAGCTTAGCAAAAGGTCTGCTAATGCTCGAAGAATATGTAAAAACAAAACAAACTTCAGCTGCGCAATTCAGACATCCTGCAAATGAGTTCTAATCATGACAATCAAGTTCGTATTAGATAACACGCAGAAAAAAGAAGAAGCACTGGCAAACGAAATTCTACAGCTAATACACAGTAAACCGCAGATAGACGATGCAACAAAAAAACTAGCAACATTTATGGAAGTAGTATTCAGAACAGCCAAGAAAAAAGAAATACCCCCAGAAGCAGAAATGCCAAAAGGCAAGAGTCCACAACTTCTAAAACAAGCGCCAATAAAACTTGAAAAAAAAGAATACCTAATAAGACTATTCCAAACACCAGTGGGAATAATGATAAACAAAGAAGAAGACGAACTACTATATAGAGCAATGGAACCACACCCAGACGCTAGCATAATAAACGCTGTAAAAGAAACGATAAAAAAAGACTTCGCAAGAAACCACGGACTCCTAGAAAGCCAAGCGTACCTAAAAGAAAAGTTTGAAAAAGCATGCAAGAAACTCAATACCCCCTGCGATGCAGACATAATAAGAAGAGGAACATACTACCTGAAAAGAGACCTGCTCGGATTCAGAAGAATAGACCCATTAATGCATGACGCTAACGTAACAGGAATATTCTGCGAAGGACTGAACAAACCAATAAAAATAGAATACAAAGGAGTACCAGAAAAAATAGAAACAAACATCACCTTCAAAGACCCAAAAGACCTCAACACACTGATAAACAAAATAGCAGCATTCGCAGGAATACCAATCTCCGAAGCAACACCCATCATAGACACAGTGATAAACGGCTTTAAAATAAACGCCACAGTAGGCATGGGCGACATAAGCTCAAAACTAACCATAAAAAAACTAGATCTGTAGAAAAATATATAACTACCAGCAAATACATTGGCATTACGGTGTCAAAAGGCCTTTTAATCACAGTATGCGAAGGGATAAAAAAACCAATATTCTCAGAAGTACAAATCGTAGGGCTGGGGAAGTTCTCACATATTGTAGAACTATTAGGAAGGGATGTTTCTGATGAATTCGAATCCAGAGGGTACTTGGTCTCGACAATAGGTTACAATGCATTCACAAGCTATAGTGGAAAAGTCACAGAATGCGAAAGCAACAACGACTCAGAAGCACACGAACAATTTCATGTGCTAATGAAAAATGAAAACATAAGATTTCGGGACTTCACAGGATTGGCATCAACATACTTCTCAATATTTGACGAATCAGCAGCAACAGCAATAAATGAATATGTGCTGTTAAAAGCCTCGGGTGAAGAAGAAGTAGCAAAATCTGTTGAATTAAAAAGAAAATTTGGCAGAGAAACTTATGATTTCATGCAAAGATCTCTAAATCTTGAAGAAATAACAGAAGAAGAAATAAACGAATTTGCCGACAGAAGCCCGGCGTATCATAGGAAAAAAAACTGGGCGTCAATGTTTATTGACCTGAAATACTTTGGACTATTGGATCCTTGCTATAGTATTGTAGAAAAATATGGGATTGAACAAGGTCAAAAAAAACTGATTGGCCTAGTCAAAACACTAAGAGACGAATCAGTAGATAACTTTCTAAAAATCCTACAGGCTGAAAGCGGAATCAAAATACAGAAAATAAAACCAATAGATCAAGACCTGATTAAGAAAGGATGGATTAAGTATGCGGATGCTGGGGATGGCTTCCTAAACATAGTATTTTCCGGGCCAAAAGAATACGAGGCTACAGAGTTTTGTGATATACACAAAAATGCTATTGCAGAATATGAAGCAGAGTTAGATACCCTCGGTGAACTATGGATGCAAGTATGGACAAAAGAACTAATAACACCAGACTAGCCACAATCTTTATAAACCAAACATTTCTTTCCTAAAGCACAGGCGCCAGTAGTACAGTGGTTAGTATACAGCCTTGCCAAGGCTGCGACCCGAGTTCAAATCTCGGCTGGCGCATATGATAAAAATTCCTAAATCTACATGTGTAAATACCGGAGGACAATCAACAGTTCAGCCGACAATTGATAGTTTTATAGAAGAAGTGTATGAAACTCTTGTTGATAAACTAAATCTTGAAAGAGGAAATGGCAGACACCCTCATTTTGAACGCAGAGTTGAAAAAACATACTACACCAAAGATTGTGAAACTGGGGGAATATACTACCTAAAATACCGAGATAGAGTTGTTGCCATAGTATTAGAAACACGCACAGAACTGAATTATGTTCAATATGACTTCTTTTTAAATATTGAAGGGATACTTCCC
>JAZDPJ010000033.1:0-25235 GCA_043797705.1 archaeon | reverse complement strand
TGGTAATGGTGAGATTGAAGGTTTAGGGTGGACTCCTGAAGAAAAATGTGATGGAACAAACTTGGGGGGAGAAACTTGCATAACCCTTGGGTGGGTTGGGGGAACATTGTCTTGTGAGTCTGATTGCACTTTTAATACAAGGTCTTGCAAAAGGCCTACTTATTAAGTTTTAGAAACTTTTGAGATTTTTTTATTTTCTTGTGGTAATGGTTGTATTTATTTGGTGTCTTTCTCACTTGTAAGGTCGATTGCACGGTTGATACTAAATACCTGGCGGGATGTTTCCAAACCTGCGGTGTTGGAACTACGCAATCTTTCTGTGGTGAGGGTATTAAGAATGGTGCAGAGACATGCGATGGGGCTGATCTTGGCAAGGAAACCTGCTATACATTATCATGGTCTACTACTGGAAAATTTGGGGAATTGTCTTGCAATGATGACTGCACATATAACATGAATATGTGCGTACCTGTTCCGGATTCTACAGGCGGGACCGGAAGATAATTCTTTTTATTAATTGGGATTTATCCGCCTGATACTACTGACATTATTGTGATTTCGTCTTCTGCAGAAAGTTCTGCGTCTTCTGTTGCTGCTTCTCCGTTTACTACTGCTATTACGGTTGTTGGGTTTATCCCTAGTTTTTCTAGTAGTTCTGCAACTGTTTTAGAATTGATTTCTTTTTTTTCTTTGGTTTTTTCTATGTATACTTTCATTATATCTTCAAAATCTGCCGTCCTTTTTTAAATTATCGCAAGTTTTAAATAAAGCCTTTGGTTAGGTATGCTTATGAAGTTTTGGAAGATTTTGGGTTTTACAAGTTTGTTGGCTGTGGCTCCGGTGTCTGCTGGTTTGATGGATGGCTTGGGTTCTGGTCTTGATTATGTTTTCGGTTTTGGTATGTCTAACATTAATTTCTTGAGGTTGCTTATGGCGATTGTAATTGTGGCTATCCTGTATAACAGTTTGGAAAGCGCTTTCAGTGGAAACAAAGCTGCGGCTATTGTTGTATCTGTTGTTGTTGCTCTTATTGGTGTTAGGTTTATGCCTGAGGCATTGTTGTTGAAGTTGACTTTGTTTATTTGGTTGCTTGTGTTTCTTGCTATACCTTATTTGCTGATTGGTAGGGTGGTTGAGAATATTTGGGCGAGGATTGTCGGGTCTGTTGTTGCTGCGGGTGTTTTGCTGTATTTGTTGCAGGATTATCTTGATCTGGGGTTTGATTTGGGTTTCCTTGAGAATGTTTATTATTTGGTTGCTGATTCCTGGTATTGGATATGGGCTACTTGGTTGATAGGTGTGGCTGTTATTGCTGTGGTTATTGTTGTTGGAAGTTTTTTGCTCAAGAAAAGAGAGGATTAAATGCTGGAAACAATTAGTTTTGAAAGTGTTTTGGATTTTGTTTTTGGCGGGTCAACTTCTGATGTCTTGTTTATTAAGATTGGTTTGTTGCTTGTGATTTTTGCTGTCATGTTTTGGGCTTTAGAGAGGGCTTTGCATATGACTAGGGGTCAGGCTGCGGTTGTGGCTTTTATTGTTGGTGCTTTGTCTATGCATTTTACGCCTAATCAGTGGGTCATGGATTTTGGGACTTGGATTTGGGTTCTTGTTTTGTTTGTTGTTCCTTATTTTTTGATTAGGGCTTTGACTAGTCCTGGTTTTGTTAGGTGGGTCCTTGTTGGTTTGACTTATTTTGGTTTGTTGTTCACTCTTGCTAATTATGGTAGTTATTTTGGGGATTCTGAGGTTTCGGGGATTGTTAGTCCTATAATTGAGGTTTTGTCCCCTATTTTATTTTTGGTAACTGATATGTGGCGTCTTAGTGGGAATAATTATTTGTATCTTTTGATTGGGATAATTGTTGTGGTGTTGTTCTTTGCTTTTAGGAAGAGTAAGGTTCCTGAGGAGAAGCAGAAAGTTGTTAAGGTTGAGCAGGCAAAGGAGAAGAAAGGTTCGTTTCTTTGGAAGTTGCTTTTCGGTAGCGGTAAGAAAGTTGCTAAGGGTACTGCTAAATATTTGGGGTCGGATGCTAAGAGAACTTGGAGGCTATGGTCTCATAAGTGCATGTACTGTGGCAGGCCTTTGATTCCTGGTGCTGTTTCTTGTCCTAGCTGTGGTAAGGATTATACTTGGCGGCAGAGGCGTTGGTCTAAGCGTCAGGTGAAGGTTGTTAAAGGGGAGAGTTCTTGGCCTTAGGAAGTAGTTTTTTTCATCAGTTTTATAAATGAATTTGTAGTATTTTAGTGTATGCGGCTTGGTACATTATTAAACAAGATAAAGGGTTATGCTCCTGATGCAGACACTGCTTTGATTAGGAAGGCATATAATTTTGCAGAGAGGGCTCATAAGGATCAGAAGAGGGTTTCTGGTGAGCAGTTTATTCAGCATCCTTTGCATGTTGCGTATATTATTGCTGAGCTGAAGCTTGATGTGGTTAGTGTTGTTTCTGCTTTGTTGCATGATACTGTTGAGGATACTGATGTGACTTTGGAGGATGTGAGGAAAGAGTTTGGTTTGGAGGTTGAGAATATTGTTGATGGTGCGACTAATATAAAAAAACTTAGTGTTCCTGATTTGGAGAGTTATCATGCTGAGAGTGTTAGGAAAGTAATTATGGCTTCTGCTAGGGATATTCGTGTTATTTTTGTTAAGTTGGCTGATAAGTTGCATAATATGAGGACTTTGCAGTGTTTTCGTGAGGATAAGCAGAAGAGGATAGCTATGGAGGTGAGGGATGTTTATGCGCCGATTGCTTACAAGTTGGGTTTGGCTAATATTAAGTGGGAGCTTGAGGATCTTTCTATGAAGTATTTGCAGCCGGAGATATATAAAAAATTAGAGTCGCAGATTAAGAAGACTGCTAGGCAGCGTGAGGAGGAGGTTGCTAGGATTAAGTCGCTTCTTGAGAAGGAGTTGAAGGAGAATGATATTGATGCGAGGATTACTGGTCGGCCGAAGCATTTGTATAGTGTTTATAGGAAGATGGATCGTAAGCAGTGTGGTTTTGAGGAGGTTTATGATCTTACTGCGTTAAGGATTATTACTAAGTCTGTTAAGGATTGCTACGAGGTCATAGGTATCATTCATAATGCTTGGAAGCCTATTCCTAAGGAGTTTGATGATTATATTGCCATGCCTAAGCCTAATCTTTACCAGTCTTTGCATACTGCAGTTCTTGGTCCTGAAGGTAAGCCTATTGAGATTCAGGTCAGGACTGAGGAGATGCATGAGACTGCGGAGGAGGGTATCGCTGCTCATTGGATTTACAAAGGTGTTCAGGGTGATAGGAAGTTTGATACTCAGTTGAGTTGGTTGAGGCAGTTGTTGGACTGGCAGCGTGATTCTAAGGATTCTAGGGAGTTTATGGATATGTTGAAGATTGATTTTTTTGAGGATGAGGTTTTTACTTTTACTCCTAAGGGCAAGGTTGTTGAGTTGCCTAAGGGTTCGTGTGTGATTGATTTTGCTTATGCTGTGCATTCTGGTGTTGGTGATAGGTGTATGGGTGCGAAGGTTAATAGCCGGTTTGTGCCTTTGCGTACTTTGTTGAAGAATGGTGATGTTGTTGAGATTGTGACTGCGACTGCTCAGCGGCCTTCGAGGGAGTGGTTGAAGTTTGTTATAACTCCTAAGGCGAAGCAGAAGATTAGGCAGACTATTCGTGAGACTACTAAGATTCCTGTGGGTTCAAGGAAGGTTGTAAGGCCTGAGAAAAAGGATTTGGATCAGTGGATTGTTGAGGCCGCTGTTCCGGGGTTAAACACTAAATTGTCTAAGTGCTGTAATCCTTTGCCAGGGGATCCTATTGCCGGTCATGTTGTTAGGAGAAGGGTTTCTGTGCATAAGGTTGATTGTACTAGTTATCAGAAGTTTAAATTGAAGGCAAAGGAAAACAAAACAAAGTATGTGGAAGTGGAAGTAAATTGGATTGATAATCCTAGCTCTGTTGTGGAGATTTATGTTGAGGCTACGAATCGTGTTGGTTTGTTTGCTGAGATTTTGAACACTGTTGTTGCTACTAAGACTTCTATTAAGTCTGCTAAGGCTAAGTTGTTGGCTGCTCATATTGTTGAGTGCCGTTTTGCTATTGAGTTGAGAGGCCTTAGTCATGTTCAGGATATTGTTAATAGAATTAAGAAGATTAATGGTGTTAGGAATATTTATTTGTCAGAGGTATGAAAGATTTATTTACCATTCTTGTGGTTCCATTTTTTAAAATTTAATAAAAAAAGAAAAAAAGAAGTTTAGCAGTTTCCTGCTGCTTCACTTCCTGTGCTTAGTGCTTCTTCGCATTCTTCAGGTGCTGTTGTGAATGCGTCGCACATTGCTATTTTTAGTGCGTTTGCAGATCTTGCGCCGTTATATCCGACTCCGTTTATTTCAATTGTTGGGCTTCCGCCGATCCCCTTTACCATCGCAATTATGCTGTCGTCTGATAGTAGTTGTTTGCCTTCGTCACCTTCAGCGCATGTTTTCAGTGTTTCAACATCTATTCCTGCTTCTGTTGCGCATCCTTCCCATATTGTTTCTGCGTTTCTGTAGTCTGCATTCAAGCATTTTAGGTAGTCGTTGAATAGTGCTGGTTCTTTGGCTGCGATGCATAGTTGTCTGATGTCTTCGTCGGTTTCTGGTTGGCCGTGTAGGCTTCTGAAAGTTCCATCTCCGTTGTCTGTTACTATGTAATGTATGTTGTATTCGATTTTGTCTCCTAGTATGTCTGCAACTTCAAGCATTGCGTCTTCTGCTTGTACTCCGAATGGGCATTGTGACATTACGAACATGTCCATTACTGGTTTGTCTGTTTGTGGTATGTCTTCCATTTCTGGTACTTCTGGTGGTTCAATTTCTATGGTTGTGTCTACTGCTGTTGGGAATAGGTATTTTCCGTCTGATGAGACATATGATTCAAATTCTTGTGGGCCTATGTCTAGTTTGATTTTGTATAGGCAGCTATCTATTTTGTCTGTTTTGGTTATTGTTGCTTCTATTCCTCCTGTTAGAAGGTTGTTGTTTAGGTAGTTTACTGTTTGCTCTGCTACTTCTTCTGCGCTTAGCACTGTGTTGCCACTGATGTTTTCTAGGTATTCGCTATTTGTTGCGAATAGTGCTATTACAACGCCTAGTAGTATGAATGTTGATACCATCCAAAATTTGTTTTGTTTGGATCTTCGTACTTGGGCGTGTGATTTGTGTTCTTCAAGAACAGATTCTTTGTTTTCTGTCATTATATTATTCCTCCTTTATAATTTGATATTTTATAAAGTTGTTTACGGGTGAATTTATAAAAGTTGTGCAAAATTGCTGTGCAAAAATACTATGTGGCAGTTGTAAAAAACTTGAAGGGGTTATTTAATTACCTATAATTTTATAAATAGGGTATAATTAGCTAAGCGTAGTTGTAGGTGAAACATATGGATGTGCTTGGAAAGAAAATTTTTGGTAAAACTTTGTTCTATCCTGGCTGTATTTTGAAGTATAAGGCTAAGAAAATATTGCAGAATTATGAGGAGATACTTGGTAATTTGCGTGTGAATTATGTGAGGTTGCATGGTATTGAGCAGTGCTGCGGATCGCCTGTTTTGAGTGCAGGGTATACAGAGGATTTTAAGCGGGTTGTTGATGCGAATATGCAGGTTTTCAAGGATCAGAATATTTCTAGGATTATAACTGTTTGTTCTGGGTGCCATGTTACTTTTTTAGAGCATTATCCTAATCTGAAAATTGAGCATGTTACTCAAGTTATTGGTGGGGAATTGAATAAGCTTCTGCCTAAGAGATTGCCTACTGAATTGGAGGAGGTAACTTACTTTGAGCCTTGTAAGCTTGGAAGCAAGTTGAATATACATCATGAGCCTAGAGCGATATTGCAGCGCTTGGGTTATGCTGTTAAGGAGTTGGATGGTAAGGCGTCATGTTGTGGTGCTGGTGGCGGTTTGAAGATGAACTCTCCTAATATTTCGAATCGTATTGCTCAACAGTTGTTGGCAAAAGTTAAGACTCCTAAGCTTGTTACTGCTTGTCCTAATTGTTATTTGCATCTTAAAGAGAACGCAACTGATGTTGAGGTTTTGGAGCTTTCGGAGTTGATGTTAGAATGAATCCAAAAATTGCTGAAATATTTGGGCCGGTGAATGCTGCTGATTCAGATAGGGATTTGCTTGCTTATTCAACAGATGCATCTAGGATTTCTGGGGAAGCGAAGATGGTGTTGCATCCTACGAGGATGGAGCAGATTCAGAAGTTTGTGCAGTATGCAAGGCGTAGTGGTATGAATATTGTCCCTAGGGGTGCTGGTACTGGTATCGTTGGTGGTGCTGTGCCGCAAGGGTCTATTGTTTTGGATATGTCTAAGATGAGCAGGATTCTTGAGTTGAGGGAGGATTATGTTGTTGTTGAGGCTGGTGTTATCTTTTCTGATGTTAATGATATTTTGAAGGATAGGGATTTGCATATTCCTGTTGATTCTGAGATTAATAGGGGCAGGACAGTTGGGGGTATGCTTGCGACGAATGCTGTTGGGTTAAGGATAATGGAGCATGGTCGTATTGAGGACTGGGTTGAAGAGGTTGAGATTGTTGATGGCACTGGTCATCATGTTAAGCTTAAGAGAGATGAGGCTAAGAACTTCTGCGGTACTGAGGGGATTGCTGGTGTGATTGTGAGGGCTAAGTTGAGGGTTTTGCCTGTTGATAAGGAGAGGTCCTTGTCTATCTTAAGTTTTAATACTATTACTGCGATGATGGAAAAAGTTGATGAATTGAAGCAGGATAGTAATGTTAAGATGATTCTTTATTTGGACGATACCTGTTCCGAGCTTCTTGATTTAGGTTCTAGTATCCATCTGTTTGTGGAATATGCTTCTGGTGAAGGGGAGATTACTAATGGGTCTGAGATTGCGGAGGCGATTGGTATGGTTGAGTCTCTTGATGGTAAGCTTAAGGCGAGTAGAAGAATTATTAGGGAGGATCCTCGTGTTCCTTCTTCTGAGTTGCCTAAGTTTTTGAATTGGCTTCGTAAGTATAATATCCCTAATTATGGTAATGTTGATGTTGGTTTGATTCATCCATATTTTTTAGAAGGCTCTAGTTATGAGATTAGTGAGTTGTATAAAGTTGTTAAATCAATACATGGCAGCGTGGGGTGGGAGCATGGTCTTGGTCTTTTGAAGAGGGACCATGCAAGTCCGGAGAGGAAGAGGAAGTTGGAGATATTAAAGAAGCACTATGACCCAAGTGGTATTATGAATAAGGGGAAGGTATTATGACTGCGAAGAAATGTATACTGTGCGGCAAGTGTCGCGAGGTTTGTCCTGTGTATAGGGCTGTTTTGAAGGAGACTGCTGCGCCTAGGGCCAAGGCGGTTCTTTCGCAGGCTGAGGTGCAGGATAAGCTGGTTTATTTATGTACTATGTGCGGTTCGTGTAGGGTGGTTTGTCCTATTGATGCTGATTTGCAGGTTGTGGGCAGTCGTGCGCAGCTTGTGGAGTCTGGTGTTGAGACTGGTCCTAATAAGGTGATGGTTGAGAATATCCGGAAGTATGGTAATCCTTTTGGGGATGATGATAATGGTGGTGTAGAGTAGTTTTTGGGGAAATCTTTTTAAATAAACCGTATATTTTTGTCTTAATATGATGGATACCTCCTTTTTTAAGGCGTTTGCTGCAGGTTTGGCTTTTACTTTTTCTTCTGGTTGTTATTATGCTCATGTTGCTAAGGGGCAGTGGGATGTTATGAATAGTGTTGTGTCGGCTAGTAGTGTTGTTATGAAATCTAATCCAGATATTAGTCTTGATTATGTGGTTTCTGATATTAAGGATTTTGCTGTTGATGTTATTGGTTTGGAGTCTAATGGTAGTTATTCTGATTTTTATCCGGCTAATAGGGAGGGTATGACTTTTGTTGTTACTGCAAGTGAGAAGTTTAGTTTTAATCAGTATTTTTGGTGTTATCCTATTCTGGGCTGTTCGCCGCATAGGGGTTTTTTTGATGAGGCTAAGGCTCTTGATTTGGAGGCAAAGTTGAAGGGGGAGGGTTTGGATACTTTTGTGTTTCCTTCTGTTGCTTATTCTACTTTGGGTATTTTTGATGATCCTGTTACTCCTTTTATGCTTGATAGGGGGATTTATGGTTTGGTTGAGATTGTTGTTCATGAGATGACTCATCAGAAGGTTTTTGTTCCGAATCAGGGGGATTTTAATGAGGAGCTTGCTAGTTTTGTTGGTGGTAAGGCTGCTGAGCAGTTTTTTTTGTCTAGGGGTGTTAATCCTGAAAGGATAATTGCTAGCTTGGAGTTTAATAAGAAGAGAGGCAGGGTATTTTCTTCTGCTATGCAGTCTGCTATTTTTCGGTTGAATGAGGTTTACAATTCTGGTGAGTCTGAGGAGTATATGCTTGCTGCCAGGGAGGTTGTTTTTGGTGATTTGAAGGCTAGGGCATTGGAGATTTATCCAAATTTTCCTCCTGAGAGATTAGAGTTTAATAATGCTCGTTTGCTTAATGAGGTGAGGTATAGTTCTGATTCTAGCCGTATTCGGGGTTTGTGGGAGAAGAGTGGTGGTTCTTGGAATGAGTTCTGGAAGTTTGTTGATATTTATGTTAATGAGAATTTTTGATTGGAAAAGTTTTAAATAATCTGGTGTCTTGAGTTTAGTGTATGATAAAGAAGGTTAAGCCTCCGAAGCCAGTTAGTGTTTTGGCGTTGTTTACTTTTGTTGTGCTTGCAGGGGTAATGTTTGTTGTCCTTCCTGTTGTTTTGGGTTTGTTGTCTGTTGGGGTTGGCGCTTTGGAGGCTATGGGTTCGAATAATATTTCTGGTGATTTTAGTAATATTGTTTTTGGTAATCTTTTGTGGGGGTTTGCCGGTGTGCCTTTTGCGCATTGGTTTCTTGCTTCTTTGTTTGTTGTTGTTTGCACACTTCTTTTTGTTATTATAACTGTTGTTGTTAGTAAAAAAATCAGATAAATATCTATTTGAACTATTGATTGACTTTAATTTTTAGTCAACATCATCATAATCCGGGTCTTCTTCTTCTTCTTCTTCATAGAAGTCTTCATACATTAGACGGATTTTCACAATAACACCTCTCTTGTGATTTTAGAATTTTTATTCAAGGTTATGCACCTCTTTATAATTTATTTATTGGGCTGTAACTTATTTATATACCTTTTGATTTTGTAATTTTTGTGGTTGAGTTGGAAATTTTCTAACAAAATTTAAATATCTCCGATAACTTCAGAAGTTTTACGATGAAAGGGGTAGATCTTCTAAAGAAAATTATTAATTCTAAACAGACTTTAGTTCTTTTTGCTAATTGTTCTGTGAGCTACAATGGGAGGGCTAAGAGTTTTCTTGGTAAGGGTGATAGGTTGATTATTATTAAGTCTGACAGCACGATACTTATTCATCAGCCGGTAGGTAACAACCCGATTAATTATATGAAGCAGGATACTCAATTTGAAATCAAAGGTTCTACATTGTACGCTTACAATTCGAAAGAATATTTAGATATAGAATTACACGAAATATACTCTATCCTAAACAAGGAATTAAAAGATCCTCAGAAGCTTGAATTGCATGGCACTGAGAAGCACATGTCTGACATGATTTATGATAATCCAAATTGTATTGAGAAAGGGTTTAAGCCGTTGAGCAGGGAGGAGCATACTAAGTATGGTTTCATTGATGTATTTGGTCATGACTCAAATAATAATCTGACAGTTATCGAATGCAAGAGGTTCACTGCTACTTTAGATGCTGTGACTCAGTTGAGGCGGTATGTGGAGAAGATAGGCTCACTGAAGGGAGTTAAGGGTGTTAGGGGTATTATGGCCGCTCCTAATATAAGTCCGAATGCGAAGCAGATGCTTGAGGACTATGGGTATGAGTACAGGAAAGTTGATCCTCCCGAGCATTACGGGAAGCACAGGCGGGATCAGGTCAGTCTGGATAGTTTCTAGGAGTTTTCAGCTATCCATTCCAGAATTTTTATGCGGAGATTTGGATGTGGTACAGCAGTTCCTTTCACCCATCTCTCGATTGTGCTCTCAGCTACTTGGAATTCGTCTGCGAGTTTTGGGGCGGGCAGTTCGTAGTCGTATACAGCCAGTTTGATAGCTTCACTGAAATATCCATTGCTTCCATCATAGTTTTCGATAAATTTTTTGAGTGGGCTGTTTTCCATTGTGTAACCCTTGGTTTATTTTGTTAATATATTAAGTGGCATACGCGCCTGCTGGTGGATACAAGTTTCAGCCAAGAGTTTGATCTTGGGCTTTCCTCCGCCTCGCGACCCTGCAAGCGTGGATAATATGGTTTAGGGCTGCTCCATTCCTGGCCTGACCCGATTCGCTATACTAACCGCCCTGTAGGACAAGGCATCGTTGTACGGCTCAAGGCTCTTGATTGAGGCTTATGCCGCCCAACAGGCTTCGGCTCCGCCTAAAGTTCGTTTGCGGTTGCAGAGCAGAACTAACGCTCCAGCCTAGTATGCTGTTCTTTAGGGTTATTCGGGTCTTTATAAGTCTTTCTTTGGAAAAGTTTATAAATACTAATTGTAACTTGGAAGTGGTAAAAATGGATAATGGTAACTGTTTTCAGGCATTGATAGACATCATAGATCCTACTCTGGAATACAAAGGCTTGCTTGGCCGAGGTGCTCATGGAATCGTTATCAAAGTCAGAAAAGAAAAAGACATTCTTGCTTTGAAGGTAAATAAGATTGGCAAACTGTCATTGGAGCCCGAATTTATGGTGCAGAAATCTCTGAGTGACATTGAGGGAGTTCCTGAAGCTGTGCATCTCTACAGTAAGGACGCATTCCTCATGGAACTTATAGGCGGGGAGTTGTTGTATAAGGTCTATAATGTCAAAGATGATTTTTTTCATAAACTGAGGAATATCGCTAGACAGATTAATGAGAGAGGATATTTCGTTTCTCCTGATATGTATGAGCATAATATCATGGTGGGTTCAGATGGAAATCCTTGGGTCATAGACTTTTGGGGAATGGATTATACTGGGGTTCCTGTGCCGCAGGAAGTTTTTGACTGGTCTAAGCGATTGATTGATGGAATCGAGAGAAGGTATAAGCTATGAGCAGCTACATGATACCTTCTGAAGGCGAGATCGTCATAAGTCAGGGTTATAATGGTCCTTTAGAGCATAGACTGCTTTAGTCAGTTCCGTAGTTGGTGAATGTTGGTTGTTTCTCGTGGCATAGCTCTAGTAGTTTTTTCCAGTCAGAATCTATATGCTCCTGGATGGTTTCAAGTGTTTTCTTGTGTGTTGGATTATCGAATAGGTATTTGAATCTTGTTTGGAGTCTTAGGAATTTTTCTATTGGGACAGGGTTTGATGGTATGAAGTTCATTTTGAATATTCCGTTTTCCACTTCGTACAGCGGCCAGAAGTTGCTGTTGACTGCTAGTTTGGATATTTCTACTGTCAAATTGTTCGGGTATTTCCAGTTTTCTGGGCATGGTGAGAATATATTGATGAATGCTGGTCCTTTCGCTTTGAATGCTTTTTGTGCTTTCATTAGGAGGTCTGACCAGTTGTGTACTGCTGCTTGGGCGACATAGGGTATGTTGTGTGCTGCTACTATTTTTGTTATGTCCTTTCTGAAGACTTTTTTCCCTTGTTCTACTCTGCCTACTGGTGTGGTTGTGGTTGCTGCCCCGTATGGTGTGGCGCTGCTTCTTTGGTGTCCTGTGTTCATATATCCTTCATTGTCGTATTGCACATAGACAAAGTTTTCATTTCTTTCTAGCGCTCCTGATAGTGCTTGCAGCCCTATGTCTGATGTGCCTCCGTCTCCTCCGAAGACCACGAAGTTAACATCTTTTTTCATCTTTCCTTTTTTCTTTAGCGCTTCGTATGCTCTTGTGACTCCTGACATTGTTGATGCTGCGTTTTCGAATGCGCTGTGTATGAATGGGCATTTCCAGCTTGTGTAGGGATAGATTGTTGTTGTGACTTCTAGGCATCCTGTTGCTGCGCATACTACTACTGGTTTGTCTGATGCGGCAAGTATTGTTCTGACTAGTATCGGGATTGCGCATCCGGCGCATGTTCTGTGTCCTGGTGCTAGTTTCTTTTGTTTTCTTAGCAGTTCTTTGATGTTCATTGTTCAGGCTCCTTGAAGCAGGAATAAAGACCGCGTAATAATTCTGATTTTTCTATGTCTTTTTTTGGTATCTTGCAGATTGATTCTGCTATATTAATTGATAGTTCGCCATAATAGAATCTTGGATTTGTTTTTGCTCTTACCCATATGTCCCTTTTTTCATCTTTTATGTAATCCCACAAGTAAGAATATTTATGATGTCCCCAGTCATCTATTCCGTGTGAATATATTGCGAGTTCTTTGCGGTTGTTAGTGCTGCGATTGATTAGCTTAACAAGATCGGCTCTATTGATTTTTTTGCGATTTCTGATTTTGATGCCGGCATATTCACTTTCTTTATTTGAGTTTAGCCTATATTCATAATTGCCTGGAAGTGAGCAGGTGATTCCGCCGGATGGGGTTTCAATGAATATCTCTTGTGGACCAGAGTATATCCAGAATTCGCAATATCCTTGGATATCTTTTGATCTAAATTCGGATGGAATTACCTCAATCATGTCTTCAAGTATTACTTTAAGTCCTTTTTTAAGTTTCATTGTTTATCCCCGATTAGTTTTATTGTATCACTTGTCTTGCCAGCTAGTATTTCTTTGAATACTTTTTCTATGTCCCTTTCTGATATGTTTCTTCCGCCTAGTCCAAATACATAGCTTTGCATCTTTGGTTTTTTTGCTAGGTCGAATAGTGAGTTTTTTACATCATTGAATAGTGGTGCGTCTGCTCCGTAGGAGTATGCTCTGTCTAGTACTGCTATTGTTTTGAGTTTCTTGAGTTCAGCAGCTACTTCTTTGTAGGGGAATGGTCTGTATAGGTTAATCTTCAGCAGTCCTACTTTTTTCCCTTCTTTTCTTAGGTTGTCAACAGCTGCTTTTGTTGTTCCTGCTGTTGAGCTCATTGTGATTATTGCGCAGTCAGCATCATTTAACTTATACTTTTCAAAGTATCCGTATTTTCTTTTTGTAACTTTAGTTAATTCATTGCAGATTTTTTGGAATACTCTTAGCGCACTGCCCATTGCTTCTGCTTGCTGGATTTTTGTTTCAAAATATGAGTCTTGTAATTGTAATGGCCCGTATGTAACTGGTTTATTGAAGTCTAGTAGGCTATGTTTAGGATTGTAGCTTCCTATGAATTTTTTTGCTGATTTGTCGTCTAGGATGTCTACTCCTTCTACTCCATGAGAGGTTATGAATCCGTCTTGCATTACCATTGCCGGCAGTAATACTGCTGGATGTTCTGCAAGTTTCAGAGATAATAATGTATAGTCATATGCTTCTTGTGCGTTTTCACAATAGATTTGTATCCAGCCTTGGTCTCTGCATCCCATCGTGTCGCTGTGGTCGCAGTGTATGTTGATTGGTGCGCTTAGTGCTCTGTTGACTACTGGCATGACGATTGGTAGTCTTAAGCCTGAGGCAACTCCCAGTATCTCAAACATTAGTGCGAGTCCTGCTGAGCTTGTTGCTGTCATTGCTCTTGCTCCTGCTGCTGATGCTCCTACTGTTGCGCTCATTGCTGAGTGTTCTGATTCTACTCTGATTATTTCTGTGTCAACTATTCCGTCTGCGATGAATTGTGCGTATTTTTCTACGATTGGTGTTTGTGGCGTGATAGGATAGCAGGGAACTACTTCTGGGTTTATCTGTCGCATTGCTTCTGCTACAGCGTGTGCTCCTGTTAGTGCTCTGGTTTTGCTCATTTATTTTTCTCCTCATCGCATTCTTTTTCTATTTTTATGCATTTGACTGGGCAGACTTGTGCGCATATGCCGCATCCTTTGCAGTAGTCAAAATCTGTTTCTCTTCTTTGGTCATTTTTTACAGGTATACATGCTTCTGGGCAGTATACTCCGCAGATTAGGCATTGGATGCATCTTTTTTTGTCCCAGTTTGGTTTGAATGTTCTCCAGTTTCCTGTTTTGAATGCTGCTGATGATCCTGCTGTTGTGATTTTTCCGCCTATTGCTTTATTCATTTTTTGCTCCTGCGTATCCTCTTTTGAGTGCGTTGGCATTCGCTTGTGCAAGTTCGTTTTTTTGTTTTTCTAGATAGAATTTTTTTACTCTGTCTGTTAGGGATTTTAGTTCGACTATGTTTGTTGCTTTTACTAGTGCTCCGAGTACTGTTGTGTTTGGTAGGTCTTTGCCTAGCAGTTCTATTGATATTCCTGTTCCGTCAACTGTGTATGTTTTTCCTTTGTATCCTGTTTTTTTCCTTATCCAGTCTATGGGTTCGCAGGTGTTTACAAGTAGGATTCCGTCTTTGTTTATGTCTTTGACTAGCTCTGGACTTAGCAGGCTTGGGTCGATTACAACTATTGCGTCAGGGTTTTCAATTGTTGCATAGGTTTTTATTGGTTTTTTGGATATTCTTGCGAATGCTCTCATGGGTGCGCCTGATCTTTCAGGGCCGTATTCTGGGAAGCTTTGGATGTGTTTTTTTTCTTCTAGTGCTGCTTCTACTATGAGTTGTGCAGCGCTTTTTGCTCCTTGTCCTGCTCTTGCGTGGAATACTATCTCAAAGACTTCTTTTGGCATAAAGTAGGTTAAATGTTAATTTGTTTATAAAGATAACGATTTATAAATCCATTTTTTTTTGTATGAGTATATTGTTTTCATATTTCTGGTTTCGCCGAAAATTCAAGCTTTTTCTGGGCGTAATTTTTATTAAATCTAAAGTTGCATAAACTTTAGAAAACCTTATATAACATTTCGTTATATTTTATAATAAAACATAACGGAGTGTGGAAAATGGTGCAGGCAATGATAAATTTAACAAAACATGAGGATATGATATTGAACATAGTGAAGGGGAAGTTCGGACTCAAAAATAAATCTCAAGCAATTAGCTTGGTAATAGGCAAGTTTGAAGAGTCTTTTCTAGAGCCGGAGTTAAGGCCTGAATTCAAAAAAGAGCTAGAAAGGATAGATAAGGGTGAATTCACTAGATTCAATACTATCGAAGATCTCAGAAAGGAAATCGAGAATGTATAAGAGAGTGATTGGAAAAAAGCTAAAGAAGATATTAAAAAAGATTTACAAGAAAGATAAGATTAGGTATGAAGCGACTTTGAAGAAGATTGATGAGATTATTAATGCAGAGAATCCCCACCATTATAAGAACCTCAGTAATTCTATGAGAGAGTTTAAGAGGGTTCATATAGATTCTCATTTTGTCCTTATATTTAAAATTGAAAACGACGCAATAAAGTTTGAAAATCTGCAGCATCATGATTATATCTATAATTAGAGTCTTTTCAGGAAATAACTTCAAAACTTAACAGGGTTTTTGGATAAAAAACCTTAAAAATACCAAACCCGCCTATAAATGCATAAAGAGGTTTATGAATGCGTAAGATTTTATTGTTGATGCTTGGAATTTTGGTTTTTGTATTTCTTTTTAGTTTCAATAGTGTTGTTGCTGAGGATAATAGTTCTAATGTTAGTGCTGCTAATGTTTCTGATGTTAATCTTACTGATGTTGATGCTAATGTTTCTGATGTTCAGAAAAATATTGAGATTGTGCTTGCCAGGAATAAGTATCTTGCGAATGAGACTGTTGAAGGTGTGGTAAAGCTTAGATTGTATGAGACAATTGAATCCGGTAAGGTTATGCTTGTGAGGTTTGGTGGAAAGAGTTACAAGTTGGATCTTAGGGAGATTTTGGAGGTTTCTAATTTGACTTTTACTGAGCTGCCTGCTGTTATTAATCCTATTAATGCTGGGAGTAGTAAGGTTGTGCAGGTCACATCTGATGTTCCGGCGATGTTTGCGTTGAAGCTTCCGAGCGAGATTCTTGGCGGTGTTGATTCTGTTGATTTGGATATTACTGGTGTTGCTGGTAATAAGTTGCTGAATCCTTATCTTGATGTTGGTAATGATGGCAATATGGATTGGTATTATCTTGGTGATTTCATTGGTTGGAAATCCAGTTTTATCCTGCCTGATGATCTTGATGAGTCAAGCAGGGATTCTGCGTATCTTACTGCGAATAATCCTGATTATTTTTGTGAGGTGATTGATGTTCCGAGGACTAAGGATTTGAAGGTGTCTGTTAAATACAAAAAGCTGGCTGAGGGTGGTGATATTAAGGCTGCTATTTTTTCTCCGATTGTTCCGGGTAATCCGGATTGGGTTAGTGGTGAGGGTTCTGTTTGTGATTTGCCTGAGTTGGCGAATTTGGATTATAGGACTTGTGATATTCATTTGAATTATGCTGCTAAGGGTAAGTTGCAGGTTTGTGTTTATTCTGAGATTCCTGTGGTTGGTGATGCGACTCAGCTTTATGAGATTGCTACTGATAGCTTGGAGCCTACTGTGAGTGCGTATAATTGTAGAGTCGGTGCTGGTGAAGGAAATTGTTTTCCTCAGGCATATAAGGGGGGTGATTATTTCATAAAGGTGCAGTCTGCTGATTATACCAATAATCTTGTCGGGCTTGTTGATGTTAATGATTGGAATACTTATCCTAATTCTTTTGCAATGGCTATAGAGAATTATGTGGGTACTGATATGAAGCCGGATGGTATCTGCACTGATCCTATTTGTGCTATTCCTATTACTGTTTATGGCAATGGTTCTGGGAGTTTGGCTTTCAGTAATCTGAAGATTGCTTATGAGGACAATACTAAGTCTACTTCGAGTTTGTTTGAGATTGAGCAGGCGAATCCTGAGATTGCCAGTATTAATGGGAATGATTTGAGTATACAAGATGTTACTTTGGAGATTCCATTGAGATTTTTTGGCGAGTTTAGGACTAGTTCTCCAAGTTTTATTTTTTTGGAGCAGGTGATGACTGCAAGTTTTAATCAGGAAGAGGCAAGTGTTAATCTGCGTGTCTACAGGGATGCGATTCCTAAGTCTGCTACTGAGCAGCTTATGGATGGTACAAATAATGCAATAAATTTTGCTTTTGCTGATGAGGACATGGCGAAGTTGTTGCGGTTGCTGGAGCTTGATGAGGGGTTTAAGGCCGCTAAGGTGAAGATGGATGATTATTCTGCGAAGCTGTTGACTACTTTGGATATTGGGGCTTTGGAGTTGGAGATAGAGGGTTTCCTTGCGGATTTGCCTAAGGGTATTAAGTTGAGGAATACTTTGATTGATAGTTTTGTTGCTGAGCCTGCGGATATTACTAGTGATATTCAGACCACTTTGGGTAAAGAGGAGAAGTATTCGTTCCAGTTCAAGTCTGATATCTTGGCTAAGGTGAAGACTTATGATATCGAGTATAACTCTGGCGAGACTGTTACTGCAATTCTTGTGAGTAAAAAGATTACTCCTAAAGAGTCTTTGAAGAAAATCACGGTTTATGAGACTATACCTAAGTCTGTTGCGCAGTCTGTTGAGGATGTGAAGTTTGAGCAGACTCCTAAGGTTGTGAATCCTGATCCTGTGGTGAGTTGGTATTTTCCTGATTTTAAGTCTACGGATATTAGTTATGCAATTGTGACTGATAGTGCTTTTAGCCTTTATGATTTTAAGACTATTATCGTTCCTACTGAGAGTGCTGAAACAGAGGAGGAGGTGGAAGGTTTTTGTGGGGATTTTGTTTGCGATTCTGATGAGGATGAGGATGTTTGTCCTGAGGATTGTGCGGTTGAGACTGAGAGTAGTATGGGTTTGATTATTGGTTTGGTTGCTGCTTTGTTATTTGTTGTGTTGTATGTTTTGGCTTTCATTAATTCTGATAATTTCAGGACTGCTGCTATTGGTGGTATGCCTTTTAAGAATAAGGGGCAGCTTGCTTCTGTTATGAGTTATATTGCAGGGGCTAAGGCTAAGGGTACGCCTGTTGCTAAGATTTTTGTTGCTTTGAAGCAGAATAAGTGGAAGGATAAGCAGATAACTGTGGCTTATAAGGCTGTGGAGTTGGATCAGGGGCTTGATGAGGTTCTTAAGGGTATTCCTCCGAAAGATAAGGACAGGGCGCCTATGGTGCGGTATTTGGTTGCTGGTTTGCAGAGAGGTATGGACATCAAGATGGTTACTAATTATTTAGTTAAGGGCGGTTGGACTAAGGGTGAAGTGAGTAGTGCTTACATGATGGCTAGGATAGGTATGCCGTTTAAGTTCTGGTTGAGTAAGGTTGGGATTGTGGTTAAGTAGCCATAAGTTTTTTATATTTCTGGGAAATTATATTTGTTATGGATGTTCTTGGAAAGAGTGAGGTCAGGTATATTATTGTGCACCATACTCAGAGGACTAAGGATTTTCCTGCTTATGTCAAGCTGAGGCATGTTCGTGTCCGTGGCTGGGAGCATATCGGGTATCACTTTCTTATTGGTCGCGGCAGACCGTTCACTAGGGAGGGTAAGTTGTACATGGGCCGTCCGGAGAGATATGTTGGTGCTCATGCGCTGGGGTATAATCACAGGTCGATAGGTGTTTGCCTTATAGGTGATCTCGACAAGAGGAAGCCGACTAAGAGGCAGATGGATTCTTTGTTCAGTGTGCTTAGGGATAAGATGAGGGAGTATGGTGTTCCTGTCGAGAATGTGCTCGGGCACAGGGAATTGCCAGGTGTTGCTAAGTCTTGTCCTGGGAAGAATCTGGACATGGATTTTGTCCGTGCGGTTCTTGCTGGCAAGTCTGTTCCTGTTATGCTACGCAGGATTGGTAAATAATGGTTTCTCTGAGATCTTCCGAAAGTTTATGGTAAAAGTTTATTATAGGGTATTTACCAAAACCAATAGAAAATCTTAAATATGATTAATCGTACTTTTCATACCAGCATGGAAGGATTCAAAACAATAAAAGACACAGAAGTTGAATACCTCATAAACCACATCATAGGCTTCGACAGCTACAAAGTTTCTGCAGGAACAATCTACATCCCAGAAAAACTACTAATATTAGAACCAGATAGAAAACCAAGAAAAGCATCTAAGTCTGATTTTGAATGGATAGGTATACTACCTTTACGATCAAGCAGTTATGACAAACCAAAATGCCCAAAAGACATGGTTCGAGTTCATGTAAGTGAATCAGACATAGAAAAACGAGTACGAGATTATGAACGAAAAGTTTCTGAAGCAAGAAGTAAAAATACATTAAGGGAACTTCTAAAATAAATTCACCTCTGAAGTATACTTTTTTTACTTAACCTATGGGGGATTATTGTCGGAATAAATGTATACTCAAGCTTCCAAGATTCTAGGAATTCTCTCAATGGCTCTACCTTACCTATCGGGGCCATGAGGATATTATTTGATAGTTTTATGCAATTAAGTATTTTAAGCATACCCTCTTTCCCATCCCTGCCATTCAAAGCATGGTAAAATTTAGTCTTCTCAAGCTTGCTCCACTTCTTGAAATCATACTTAAACATGCCAAAGGAAACGAACCCATATGTTTCTGCAGGATTCTTTGCAGATATCAGACTGACACCCTCAAAAAGCACACTTTCCCTTGCATCAAAAGATTCTTCAAGAACTGTCTTCCTTGTTTTTGATATGATTGATACTTTTTCACATTCTTTTTCCAGCTCTTTTCTTATCTTAAGCCCCTCCTGCTTGTCCACCTTGTTCTTGAACAACACTAAAATGTCTATGTCGTTCGGCTTCTCCTTTCCACGAACAGCAGATCCAAACAATATAATGTCCTCTAATTCAGATGACTCTTTCACTATTTGTTTTAGCTTATTCCTTAATTTTGTATTTTTTAATATCATTTTCAACCAGCTTCTTAATCCTTTTACAAGTATCATTATCTATTATCTTTGAGTAAGTATCCCTGTAAGTCGAGAGTTCAACATCCAACTCTTTGAAAAGCTGCGGAAAATACTTCTCTAACTTCTTAAACCTTGCTGAATGGTCCTTTGGAGACTCTCCTATTTCCTCTAACAATAAGAAATCCTTAACAGCAAATAGTGTCTTGAAGTACAAAATAGTTGCGGATGTGTAATCTCTAGAAGAATACAAAATATCTGCTGAACTTTTAAAAACCAAAATCTGTCGCTTCGTTATCATGTTATACGGGCTAACAAAGGCAGGAACTACTCAACAAACTCAATGCCCAGCTCATTCTCCATGTCGCTCTTATTCTCATCCTTAGCACGCTTCTCAGTACCAAAAATCTGCGGAGAATTAACACCAGTAACAATAATCAAAGCACGAATAGTATTAGCCATATCCTCGGTAATCTGAGCCCCCCAAATAATCCTGGCCTCATCACTAAGTTTGACAGAAATCGCCTCAACAACCTGACGAGCCTCATCCAAAGTCATATCAGCACCGCCAGAAACATTAATCAACGCACCCTTAGCACCAGTGATATCAACATCCAACAAAGGATTATTCATCGCCTTCTCAACAGCATCAGTAGCACGATTCTCACTATCAGACTCACCAATACCGATCATAGAAACCCCACCATTACCCATCACCGTACGGATATCTGCGAAATCAAGGTTGACAAGACCAGTCTTAGTAACAAGCTCCGCAATACCCTTCACAGAGTTTGTAAGAATCTCATCAGCCACCTTGAAAGCAGTTTGCAGCGGTAAGTCCGGAGCAAGCTCCAACAACTTATCATTAGGAATAACAATCAAAGTATCAACAATCTGCTCCAACTTCTCCAAACCATTAATAGCATTCTCATAACGTCGCTCTCCCTCCATAGTAAAAGGCATAGTAACAATAGCAATAGTCAAAGCACCATTCTTCTTCGCAATATCAGCAATCACAGGGGCAGAACCAGTACCAGTACCGCCACCAAGACCGCAAGTAATAAACACCATGTCAGAACCAGCCAAAGCCTGCTTAATCTCATGCTCCTGCTCCCTAGCAGCCTCCTCACCAACCTTAGGAACACTACCAGCACCAAGACCCTGAGTCAACTCCCTACCAATCAAAATCTTATGATCAGCATTAGTGTACAATAAATCTTGAGCATCAGTATTCACAGCAACAGTCTCTGTACCAGCAATACCAACCTCAGTCATACGATTAATAGAATTATTACCACCCCCACCAGAACCCACAACCTTAATCTTAGACTTCTGCCTTGCAACCAACAACTCAAGCTCCTCATCCAAAGGATTAGAAGCCCTCTGCCTTTCATAAAGCCTTGACCTGTCATTAGCGGCCTGTAAAATGCTATCCATCTTTTTTCACCTTCTTTTTACTTACATAAAAATATGGTAAGCAGTTGGTAATACCCAATATATAAAGTTATTCGTGATTCAGTTATCGGGTTTAAAAAGGAGGACTGGCCATATAAAAGACAACTGGGTAAAGTTTAAATATTACAATCAAAAAAGTCAATATGCCATGGCAGAAATATATAATCTAGAAAAAATCGACAACAAAACCGCAAGACTCATAATCTGGGAAGGCACACTCAACTCTGTAGAACTAAACCAATCAGAATCCTCTTTAAAAGAAAACAGAAGCACATTCTTAAAAACAGGAAACCTAAACCACACAATCCAAGAAGGAGACCTCTACCCAATCGGCGACGGAACTGAAGTCATAACCAACCCCAAAATAGAAGTAGCAATAAACCTCGACCTAAGAAAAATATACTTCGCAATAAGCAGCAGAAACACAACATGGATTCTGCCAAAAGAAAACGTGCTAAAAATAATATACCTCCAACATGAACTAGCAAACTCCTTTTACCAAAAACTAACAGAACAAACATTCTCTCCAGAACTAGAGGCAAAGAAACTAGAAGCAAAAAAACTCCTAGAAAACATAATAAACTTTGACAAGCACCTCTACGAAAACTGTGCCATTGAAAAATACAGGTAAAAATGATAGAATCACTAGAACTCGGATATCTCTGGGGCGTAGAAGCAAAGATAGAGCTACTTGACCAAAAAAATCAAGAGCAAATACTCCTCGAAAGAGTGCAATCAAAACCATACTACAACAACGACGAAACAGCATTCACACTAGACGGACAACTACTAAGAATACAAAAAATAGCAGACACAATAATACCGGCACCAGGACAACCCCAATACCCCAGAACAGAACTAGGGCTGGAAATGGACCACAAAAACGGAATAATACAATCAATCTACCCGGGGATAAGAGCGGACAGCCTAAAACACGCAATAGAAAATGTATACAACCTCGAAATAGGCGAATTCCTAAACCAACTAAACAAAATAAGCATCCCCTCAAGCAAACAACAACTAAAAAGAAGAGCCATAACAATACTAGAAGGCATAAAAAAATACGACTTCACACAATACCTACTTTACATTGTAAAAGAATAACTACTTAACTTTCTTGAACTCAACTTTTTTTAGAGTTGGTACTCTTTCAATAATACTCTTCCCTACCGGAACATGCAACTGCTCAGGAAACTCATTATCAATCTTAGCAACATTACCCTCAACTGTCACTTTCGGATTCTTCATACCAAGATGCATTTCAGCAATAGCCTTAACCTTCTCAGCATCATCAGTAACAACCTCTAAGATTTCCACGTCATACTTCACTTCCCTACTCGCCAAAGGATGATTAAAATCAACCATGATACGCCCACCACTAACAGTCTTGACAATACCGGGAGTATTGTTTATCGTTATAGGCATGCCCGGATAAGGCCGCATATTCTTCTCCTTAAACTTCTTTGCACTCACCAACTGCATGAACTTAGGATCCTTCTTCCCAAAAGCATCTTCGGGCTGGAGTTCTACTGAAAATTTTTCTTTAGGCTCCTTACCAACCAATGCTTCATCCAAACCCTTAACAACATCCTTTTGCCCAACACAAACAGTGAACGGCTTATACTCAACCTTATCATTGTAGATATTCTCTTTTTTTGCTACTTCTTCATCATTAAGATCAAAAATATAATTGTCATCCTTTAACCTACCAACATATTTAATCTTAACAAAATCACCTTTCTTGATTTTAACCATAGAGTAAGCAGAAAACAGGTTTATTTATAAAGTTTATGCCTTCCGGAAGAATTCTGAAATTCCCGAGCAAAAATATATTAGTTTCAATCAAGACATGGAAAAAGACTATCCGAGGTTTCTAGCACCATACGACTGGCTACTAGTAATAATTTCGATACTACTCATAATATACCTAATTAGGGATGTGAAGGTCTTCTAAAATGAAACTTAATAAAAACCTAGGAATGAAAGTATATTGCGATAGCTGTGAGGAGTAAAATAAGAGACAATTTTTATCCGTTATTAACCACTAAATAGTAGAAATATTTATATAGTAGCTATTGCAAAAAACAAAAAGATGACACTAATATACCAAATCAAAGAAGAACTTGAACTGCACCTAATAGACCAATTCAGAATATCCCCTGAAAAATCAAAAATAAAACTCTACAACCTCCCAGAATGGATAGCCTTCAAGAAAAGCATCGGATCCGAAACATACGCACCAGGATGCTACACCGTAAGAGACAACACCTCACACATCCTAAACAGCCCTGACTATATTCAAACCCTATTCCACGAACACTTCGGACACGGATTCCACCTAGAACACTCCCGGACAGGAAGACACCTTACAAACCTAGAGCAGGAAGCACACAAAGCAAAGACAACCGCAAACCCCAGAACACCCAAAGCACTCAAAAGATTCAGAGCAACCGACCCCTCAACCCTACTAATAGCAGCTGAAAAAACAAAATACCTCACAGAATGTGAAGGATTCTCAATATGGATGCAATACTACCTGTCAAACATAACCCGCAGACAAGAAGAATACATAAGAACATTCAGAAAATCCCCAGAAGTGATGCGAAACGCAGCAAACAGATGCATAGAATACCAACACTCATACGGAAAACACGCACTACTATACAGCCTAGGATTCCCAAAACACTACAACAAAGAAATAATGGAAGACCTACTAAGAAAGCTATACCCTTCAAATAACATAAAATTCGCACTCCTCTACGGCTCAAGAAAACCACACTCAGACATAGACATGTTCATAGTCTCAGACAACATCCCTAGCACGCACAACAACTGGCTAGACATATCATCAGTAAACACCACCCTCTTCGAAGAGCTAGTATCAAAACTAGACATATCAGTAACAGACCCATTATTCTCAGGAGAACTCATACTCGGCGACGAGAAATATTTAGAGCAGACAAAAAAGAAAATAACAAACACACCAATAACCCCAGAACAAATAGCACACCACAAACAACACGCAGAAAAAGCAAAACAACTAGCCATGCAAACAACAAACCCAAAAGAACACCAAACAGCAATGAGATACAACAAATCCTACACAGCAAACGCAGAAGAACTAAGCAAAGGAAGAAAAGCACTAACACTAAAAAAATTAATCAGCACATACCCAAATCACTTTAACTAAAAAAACAATCGGAGGCAAAAAATGAAAGGACTAACAGAAACCATAATGGAAGAAGAGGCAAGCGAATACAGCATGTACGACAAAACAGCAAGCTCATACATGTTCGGAGCAGCAATGAGCAGCGGATTCGGAAGCGGATTCAACGGCGGAGGAAGCGGATACGGAAGCGGATTTGGAACTAGCTTCGGAGTTGGTACTGGATATGTGTACGACAAGATTAAGGTGGATAATGTTGACCTAACTTTTAGATTACGTGTTGATGACGATTTTAAGATTGGCTCCCACCTGAATGATGAAATTCTGGCAAAGAAAGATACCCTAAGTGGCAGAGACAGCTATGCAGCATTAATAAACCTGCACCACCTCTTTGACTGGAATAAATAAGGAGAACAAAAATGACAAAAGAAGAAGAACTAAACGAAGCAATTAAAATTGTCCAGAAAATATTAAGTGAAAAGAAGTCATTACTAACTGGGGACCTGGATGCTGCCATTAAGTTACTAGAAAAAAATGGATTAAAGAATGCAGTCAGTATTTGTTATAAGATTTCTGATGCTGAAGCAAAGGTAGCAGAGTATGCTGATGAACTTATACAACCTTTATTCTTTGAACTTAAGAAAACTGTGATTGGAGAGTTAAAGAAAGAATAATTTCTTTCTTATTTTTTAATTAAGACAGATGATAGGCAAATAAAAATAACCAACAAAAAAACAATCGGAGGAAAAAAATGAAAGGATTAACAGAAACCCTGATGGAAGAAGAGGCAAGAGAACACACCCTATACGACAAGACAGCGAAC
>JAZDPJ010000034.1:0-46172 GCA_043797705.1 archaeon | reverse complement strand
TTATTATATATATTATTTATTATTAACTTGTTTAAGGATTGGTTTAGTATTATTTGTAATGATTTATGAAGGTTTTTAGTTTATTAGTCATTTAAATTAAGAAATTAAGAGTATAATAGGTGTATAATATGCTATTAAGTATTCTTTACCTACTTAGGGCCTAAAATTTAATGATTTTTCTCATAGAGTTTTTTTGTGATTTTAAAAGTTCCATAGGAAGAATTTGGGATAAAGGGACTATTTTGATTGATTTTAATTGTTCCATGGGAAATCATGGTGTGGGGGGGTGGTTACTTTTCAAGTAAAATTTTCTTTAATTTTTTTGCATCAAAAATTATATTTTTATTTTGGTATTTTTTTAATTGTTCTTCATTCATTAAGTCTGATTTGCTCCCATAGATTATTATTGTTTTATTTTTGAATTCTTTTTTTAAATTTGAAATAAGTTCTTCTTGTAAATTTGTAGTGTATCCGCAACTTTCTGTGAGATCTATAACAAATACAATTGTCTTTGCAAGATGTTTTATTGCAAGATAAGCTTGTTTTTCAATAAGGTTCATATTTTTTTTGTCTCTGAAAGTGCCGGGAGTATCTATTATTTGAAGATCCTTATTAATATAACCCATAAGAATCCTTTTTGTAGTGAAGGGGTAAACATTAATTTCTGGTTTGGCTGTTGTTAAATGCTTTAAAAGAGTACTTTTGCCAACATTAGGGTATCCTGCTATACATATTGTTGTTATATTTGTTTTAATTGTTGGTAATTTTCTTAAGTTGAGCCTTATGTTCTCCAAATTTTCTAAGTCTCCTTTTATTTTATGCAGAACAGACTTTATTCTGCCTAAGAAAGCCTTTTTTCCTTGTATTATTCCACTTTTATTAGTTGAACCTCTTATTTTTTGTATATGTTGATTTTTAAGATTGTTAATTAAGAGTATTGTACCTTTTATTTTGCCTATTACATTTTTGAGGTTATCAATTCCTATGTTGTTATCGATTAGTTCGAAGTAGAATTTGTCTAAATCTTCAGATGAGGGGAAGGCTTTTTCCATTATTATGAGATTACTGTTCAGTATTTTTGTAAAGTCTCTTATTTTTTCTATTTCTATGGATTTTAGTCGTTTTACATTATCTCTGGGTAGTCTTTTGAGGCGTTTTTTTTGTGATTGTTTTAGAGCTATGTCAAAGTAAAATTTGTCATTATTTATTTTTTGGAGGTTTTGGAGGTTCATGTGTCACAATTATATCCTTTAGGTATATAAAGGGCTTGATTTTTGGGGCAGTAATCTTTTTATATTTGAATTCCTTTGTTTAATCATATGAATTGGATTATAGTTAGTATTGTTGCGTTGATTATTATTGCTGCTTGGACTAGTATGAAGCATAGGTTTAATTTTAGGCTTAAGAGAACATTGATAATTTTGGCTATTTTTTTCATTGCTTTGGCTGTTGTTAGTGGTTATATTGATTTTTCAGGTTTTTTTGGTGAAGATAATTTTTTCTCCAGGACAGGGGCTGCTGTCTTCTTTGATTTAAAAGATGTTTTAGAGAGGGAGGATATTATAACGGAGGATACTTTAGATTCTATTAAGGAGGATGTTTTAAAAGGTACTGATAATGCTTTAGATAAGTTTAATGATGTGTCAGAGGACTTGTATATTACCCGAAAAGCTAATTAACCCAGAAAGTTTTATATATGGGGGAATAATCCCTAGTCACGGAGGCAATAATTATGGTTGAGGAAGATAAAAAATATTCAAAGCACCTTATAGGTAAGACTGTTGTTACAAAATCTGGAAAAAAGTTTGGGGAAGTTGGTAATTTAGTTTTTGAGACAAGAACTGGGGAGATTCTTCAGATAGTCTTAAAGAATCATACTAGCTACATAGACAATCTTGATCTTGAACAGGATAACAAGGGTAGGTGGGTTGTTCCATTTAGTTCAGTTATGGCTGTTGGGGATTTTGTAGTTGTTGCTGAAGAGGATATTGTTTAAATCATAACCTTTTAATAGGGATAGTTCTTTTTTTAATATTATGGCATTTAAGACAACTAAGGAACTTAAGATTTCCAAGAGGATAGTTGACCAGGTTATTGGTCAGGAAGAGGCTATTAATATAATTAAGAAGGCTTCGAAGCAGCGTCGTAATGTTCTTTTGATTGGTGAGCCGGGTACTGGTAAGTCTATGATTGGTCAGGCTTTGGCAGAATTGTTGCCTAAGGAGAAGCTTCATGATATTCTTGCTCATAATAACCCTGCTGATGATAATGTTCCTTTGATTACTTCAGTTGCTAGAGGGGAGGGGAGGAGATTAATAACTACTGCAAAGCTTCAGTCTGTGGGGTCTTTTAGGAATCAGAATGTTATTTTGTTTATTTTTGTTTTGGTGATAACTCTTTTGCCTTATTATTTTTATAGCAAGAAGATTTTTCCTTTTGATTCGCCGATAATTTATGCGGCTTCTATGATTACTAGTATGATTTTTGTTATTGGTTTTGTTGTATTTATGAATTTAAGTAAGAAGATGAATATGAATAAGTCTGGTCAGCAGGTTCCGAAGTTGTTGATTGATAATTCAAGTAAGATGAAGGCTCCTTTCATTGATGCGACAGGTGCGCATGCGGGTGCGTTGCTTGGCGATGTGCTTCATGATCCTTTGCAGTCTGGAGGATTGGGCACTCCTGCTTATCAGAGGTTGATTCCAGGTATGATTCACAGGGCTTCAGGGGGGGTTTTGTTTATTGATGAGATTTCGACTTTGAATCCGCATTCGCAGCAGGAGCTTTTGTCGGCTATGCAGGAGAAGAAGTACCCTATTACTGGGCAGTCTGAGCGTTCTTCGGGTGCTATGACTCGGTCTGAGCCTGTGCCTTGTGATTTTGTCATGGTTGCTGCTGGTAATTTTGAGACTATTAAGAATATGCATCCTGCTTTGAGATCTAGGATTAGGGGTTATGGTTATGAGGTTTATATGAATGATACTATGGATGATACGCCTGAGAATCGTGGTAGGATTGCGATGTTTGTTGCTCAGGAGGTTATTAAGGATGGTAAGATTCCTCATTTTACAAAAGAGGGGGTTAGTGTTATTATTCGTGAGGCCAGGAAGATGGCTAGCAGGTCTGGGAAGCTGACTGGAAGGTTGCGTGAGCTTGGAGGGTTGGTAAGGGCGGCAGGGGATTTGGCGTTGGAGGAGAAGTCTGAGTTTGTGCATCCTAATCATATTGAGAAGGCTAAGTTGTTATCTAGGTCTTTGGAGAGGCAGCTTGCTGATAAGTATATTGAGCAGAAGAAGCATTATCAGGTTATAAGGATATCTGGAAAGCAGGTGGGTCGTGTTAATGGTCTTGCTGTTATGGGTGCCCGTGATGCTTATTCGGGTATTGTTCTTCCGATTGAGTCAGAGGTTACTCCTGGTGGGAGGAAGACTGAGTTTATTGCGACTGGTAAGCTTGGTGAGACAGCTAAGGAGGCTGTTAAGAATGTGTCGGCTATTGTTTTGAAGTTTTTTGGTGAGGATATTAGGGAGAAGTATGATATTTTTACTCAGTTTCTTCAGACTACTGAGGGTGTTGAGGGTGATTCAGCTAGCATTGCTGTTGCTACTGCTATTATTTCAGCGTTGAAGAAGCTTCCAGTGAGGCAGGACACGGCTATGACAGGATCTTTGTCTGTTAGAGGGGAGGTTCTTGCTGTTGGAGGCATTACTGCTAAGGTTGAGGCTGCTATTGACGCAGGGTTGAAGCGAGTTATTTTGCCTAAGGCGAATGAGCAGGATATTGTTATTTCAAAAGAAAAGCTTGCTAAGATTGAGATTATTCCTGTTACTAAGATTCAGGATGTTTTGAAAGAGGCTTTGGATTGGAAGGGCAAGGAATCTGTTTTGAAGAAACTATATAATTAATCTCCTAAAACTTAATATACTTCTTGTCTATTTTTTGTTCTTTAAAGGGGCGATATTATGAAGGCTTATTTGGATATTGTTAATAAAATTTTAGAGGAGGGTGTTCTAAAAGAGAATAGGACAGGTATTGATACTTTAGCTATTGCTGGTTGCTGTTTCCAGCATGATATGTCTGGGGGGTTTCCTTTGTTGACTACTAAGAAAATGCCTTTACATCTTGTTTCTTCTGAGCTTGAGTTTTTTATCAAGGGTCTTACTGATAAGAAATGGTTGCAGGATAGGAAAAATCATATTTGGGATGCGTGGTGTAATCCTAAAAAAGTTCCTTATGGTCATGATGAAGAGACTAAGAGGAAGATGGCTGCAGAGAGGGATCTTGGGCCTATTTATGGTTTTCAGTGGAGGCATTTTGGAGCGGATTATGAAGGCTATGATGCCGATTATTCTGGGAAGGGTATTGATCAATTGGGCGGTATTGTAAATATGCTTAAGACTAATCCTCAAGATAGGAGGATGATTGTTTCTGCTTGGAATCCAAAGGCATTGCCTGAGATGGCGCTTCCTCCTTGCCATTATAGTTTTCAGGTAACAGTTATTGATGATAAACTAAATTTGGCTTGGAACCAGAGGTCGGTTGATACAATGCTTGGTTTGCCTTTTAACATTGCAGGTTATGGTTTGTTGTTGCATTTGTTGGCAAAGGAGTCAGGATTAAAGGAAGGTATGCTTACTGGGTTTTTGATGGACACGCATATTTATGTTAATCATCTTAAAGGGGTAAAAGATCAGTTGAGTAGGGAGCCTTATGTCCTTCCAAAAGTTGGAACATTAAATTTTTATTCAATATTTGATTGGGAGTATACACAAACTAATGCGATGGATTACAAAAGTCATCCAGCAATTAAGTTTGAGATTGCAGTGTAAAAAATGATAATAATAGCTGCTATGACATATGATGGGGTGATTGGTAAAGATGGTAGGTTGCCTTGGTATATTCCGGAAGACCTAAAAAAGTTCAGAGAGCTAACAGCAGGTAACACAATTGTTATGGGGCGTAGAACTTTTGAATCGATTGGTAAGCCTTTACCTAAAAGAGACAATATTGTGGTAAGCACTTCTTTAGAAAAGCAGGAAGGGATCACAGTTTGTAAAAACTTAGAATCTGCTATACTAGAGGCTAATAAGAATAAGAATAAGACTTTCATAATTGGGGGTGCTAGTATTTATGAGCAGACTTTGCCTTTTGTTGAAAGGATGTATATCTCTTATGTTAGTGGTAACTATGAGGGTGATAAAAAGTTCCCAGAGTATAACAAGCAGGATTGGTTCATTGTGGATATTGAATATAATAAAGAGTTTATTTGGACTCATCTTAGGAGGAAATTAAAGTGAGACCTACGAAGGCAGAATACTATCTGGAAATTGCTAAGGCTGTGTCTAGACGTGCTACTTGTTTAAGGCGTAATTTTGGTGCTGTTATAGTCAATCATGATCAGATTATCAGTACAGGTTATAATGGTTCTCCAAGGGGTTCTCCTAATTGTTCTGATATTGGGGAGTGTGAGCGTCAGAAGTTAGGTATTAATTCTGGGGAGCGTTATGAGATTTGTTGTAGTGTTCATGCTGAGGCTAATGCTATCATACAGACTTCTAGGAATATGCTGTTGGGTGGAACATTATATCTATTTGGAGAGAATGTTGGGGAGAAATCTGTTGCTGTGGCTAGGCCTTGTCAGATGTGCAGGAGGATGATTATTAATGCGGGTATTAGTAAGGTTATTATTAAGACTCCTGAGAGTTATAAGGAGGAGTTGGTTCAGGATTATATTATTGATTTGACAAGTAGGGAGAGTTATTGAGAATGATTTTGGGTGTTACTGGGTTGGCCAGGTGTGGGAAGGATACTTTTGCTGATTTCTTGGTTAAAAGTTATAATTTCACTAAGCTGAATATGAGTGATTGTCTAAGGGATGAGCTGATAGCAACTAGCAAGGATCCTTCAAAGGGGAACATGTCTATTTTGGGGGATGAGTGGAGGGCTAAGTGGGGTTATGATATTGTTATCAGGAGAACTCTTGAGAATGCCAGTAAGTTAGACAAGGTAATAATCACTGGGTTCAGGAGTGTTGAGGAGGTTGAGTTTATGAGGGGCAATTCAAATAATTTCCAGCTGATTGCTATTGTTGCTTCTGATGAGACTAGGTTCAGTAGGCGTACTCCGGATGATCCTCAGGATTTTGACACATTTATTAGCCGTGACAGAAAGGATATTCAGAGGAAGGGGTTGGACAGGGTTCTTGCTTTGGCTGATCATGTTATTGAGAATGATTCTATGGGTTGGGAGATTCACGAAAAAGCAGAGGAGTTCATGGGGGAATTAGATGGATGCTTATGAGCTTGTTATTTCATTGTTTGCGTTGAATCCTAATTATGAGTCTGCGATAAAGAATAATGGGATTCAGAGATTGGATCTTATTGATAATCTGCTTTCAAAGTATCCAAATCCTGTTCTGGAGAAGGCTAGGATAAAACCTCATAGGATTCTCGGTACTTCACATAATCTGAGTAATGCACTCATAGACCTTATATATAACCGAGTTGTGAGGCATTGGGTTCCTGGTGATTTTTTGACTTGGAATTTTCCGTTATCTCCAAGGGAGTATTTTGATGAGAGGATACTTCCTGGTTTGAGTGAAGAAGAGGTATCGCAGTTAGAAAAGTTAGCTAGGTCACTTTGATAAGTATTTGAGTATGTCTTTATGTGTTGCTTCTAGTCCTTCGGTGTCTTCTAGGATTAGTTCTTCAGATAATTCTAAGGGGAAACTGTGTGGGTCTTGGTTTATTTGTTCTATATTCTTTTTGTTGAAGTATTTTGGTCCTGCGTTCATAAAAGCTATGTGAGGAATGCCCAGAGTGCTCCGGATATCAGTCGTCCATCGTAGAATTGGAATGCTGAGGATGTTGCGAATATTAAGGCAGCTCCATTCATGGTTAATGTGCAGTTTTCGTATAGTGCGTTGTTGAGGGTATACGCTATCTGTTTTTGTTCATAAATCCTTTTGTTTGTAAGTAACTTATAAATTTTACTACATTTCTTTGGGCGCTTTCAATCCTAGCAATCCTAATCCATTCTTCAGTACTTGTGCGGTTGCAGCAACTAACTCTAACCTTGCATTCCTTAATCCTGCATCTTCTTCTTTTAGGCAGTTACAGCTATGGTAGAACTCGTTGAATGTTTGCGCAACAGTTACTAAACATTTGGCTAACACTGAGGGTTTGTATTGTCGTGCTGCATCTTCTAAGATTGTTTCGTAGGATGCTAATAGGTTTATCATCTTTTGCTCTACGGGCATTGCTAATTTTGAGTAATCTGCTTTGCCTTTCTTCCCTGCTTTTCTAAGTATAGAGTTTGCTCGGGCGTTGGTATATTGGACATATGGTCCTGTTTCTCCTTCGAAGTCTAGGACTCTTTTTTTGTCAAAGACTATGTCTCTTGATCTGTCATGGATTAAGTCCCAGAATATCACTGCTCCGATACCTACTTCTTCGGCAACTCTCTTCTTGTTTTTTAGTTTTGGATTTTTTTCATTGATTGTTTTCTCAGCTAGTGAGGCCACTTCATTTAGAATATCCTCTAAAAACACAACTTTCCCTTTGCGGGTTGACATCTTTCCTTCTGGTAGGAAGAACAATCCAAATGGTACATGTACTGCTTCTGTTTTGATTCCTAGTAGTTCAATTATTTTAAACAGTTGCATGAAGTGTAGTGATTGTTCTGAACCAACCACATAGAGTAGCCTCTCTGGTTTGTATGTTTTGGTCCTATGTAAAACTGCTGCTAGGTCTCTTGTGATATACAGTGTGCTTCCATCTGATTTTTGTATTAGTGCAGGAGTCATACCGTCTAGTTTCACGACTTTGGCGCCTTGGTCTTCTTCAAGTAATCCTTTTTCCTCCAATAATTCGACTACCCCTTTTAGTTTGTTGTTGTAGTATGCTTCTCCTGCATAGCTGTCAAACGAGATGTCAAGTCGTTTGTACAGTTTTTTGAATTCGACTAGGCTTAACTTCCTGAATTTTTTCCAGAGCTTTAAGGCTTCTTTGTCTCCGTTCTCTAGTTTGTTGAACCAGTGTCTCGCTTCTGCTGCTAGGTCTTTGTCTTCTTTGTCATGGAACTTTACATATAATTTTAGCAGGTACTTGATAGGATCTTTCTGCAGTTCTTTTGCATTGCCCCATTTCTTGTAGGCGACAATTAATTTGCCGAACTGTGTTCCCCAGTCTCCTAGATGGTTTATCCCTATGCATTTGTATCCTTGTGATTCGTATATCTTGTAAATGGAGTTGCCTATGACTGTGGATCGTAGGTGTCCTACTCCGAATGGTTTGGCTATGTTTGGGCTTGAGAAATCAATAGCTATTTTTTTCTTGTTTTTTTTCTTTATTCCATATTTGTCTTTTTCTTTCAGTATCTTTTTTAGGGTATTCTCAGCTAGTATTGATTTATTGATGAAGAAGTTGACATAGGGCCCGACAGCTATAGTTTTTAGGATTATTTTATTGGGTTTAATCTTCTCAGAAAACTCTTTTGCTATGTTTACAGGGCTTTTCTTTAGCTCTTTTGCTATTGTGAAGCAGGGGAGTGCATAGTCACCTAGCTCCTGTCTTGGCGGTACTTCTAGGTCTGGAATTTTTTTAATGAATCTTCCAAGAATTTCTTTAATTTCTTTTTCAAAGTTCATTCTTTTCTTTCCAATAGCTTGTTTTGTTAATAAATTTTGGCAAAAAGTAAGGTCTGCGCTAAACCGCAAATTATAAAAACTTGGTAGATTTATTGGATTTATGAGTAAAATTTCTCAGGGCAAGGTTGATCGCATTAAGGAGAATATTTTGCAACATCTTTTTGAGGAATCCCCTAGGTCATTGTTCACTTATCAGATTGCTGAAGAGCAGGCTAGAGATAAAGAGTTTATTCTTAAGTTGTTATTAGAATTAGAAAATAAAAAGCTTGTGAATCAGACACAAAGGGGCTTCACAAGAAAGCGCAAATGGACTTTAACTGATGGGGCATACTCTGTTTATAAGGACCTGCTGTAATACCACAATCTTTATAAAATCTTGAATAATTAGCTTCTTTTGGTGATATAAATGCCTATAATAGGATTTGCTTTTGATAAGATTTTAGTGGAGAACAAGATTACAGAGAAAGGTGAAAATGCTCAGAAGGTTGAGACGCACATTGTAGTTAGTGATATAAAGGAAGAAAAAGCAGGGATTAATACTAAAGATGCTCTTTTAAGGCTAGATTTCCTTTTTGAGCTTGTTTACGATCCTAAGGTTGCTGATATGCTTTTAGGAGGGCATGTTGACTATGTTGGACCTGAAAAGGAAGTTAAGAAGATGTTAGCAGATTGGAAGAAGGATAAGAGGAATTTGGATTTTGAATCTGTAAGGACTATTCTGAATCTTGTGCTTATCAAGTGCAATATCAAGGCTTTGGAGTTATCTCAGCAGGTTAATTTACCTCCCCATTTGGCTATGCCATTGATGGGTAAACAGGAAGCAAAGAAGGGTGCAGAGCAGTATATAGGGTAGTCTTTAGCAATTTATTTAAATCTCAGGCTATCTCTTAGGTTTTTATGGAGGAGTTTGAAGAATTTAAAGATGTTACAAGGACTTCTTTTAAGAGAGTTAAACAGCATATTATTGAGTTAGAGGGTGCTGTAAGGGAAAATAGGGTTTTTATTTTAGAACAAAATGAGGTAATTCTGCATCTAAAATCGGAAATAAAGCTATTAATGGACGAATTTAAAGAATTAAGGGAAGAAATAAAGTCTTTTGAGGTTTCCACTGGAAATGGGGGGGTCATCAACGATGATCAACAATGCCCATCAACAATGATCAACAATGATCAACAATCATCAACAATGGCCCACAATGACCAACAACTAAGCAATGAAGAAAATGATGAATTAGAGCCTATAGGGGTCGAATACAGGCACCTAGAGCCAGTTACTAAACAATCATCAACAATCATCAACAATGATCAACAATCATCAACAATCATCAACAATGATCAACAATCATCAACAATGATCAACAATCATCAACAATCATCAACAGTCATCAACGATAATCAGCAGGAAGGAATAGAAGATATAGAAACAAAGATACCCTTAGGAAATCTAAAAAAAGATTTAGATAAGAGATTTAAGGAATTAACAGATAGGGAATTCTCAGTTTTTATGGCTGTTTATCAACTAGAAGAACAGCTTCCAGATGTGAATTATACCGATGTAGCAAGGATGCTAAAGATTAGTGAAATGACTATTAGGGGTTATGTAAACACTATAATTTCAAAGAAAATACCTTTAGAAAAGCATAGAATGTACAATAAAAAGGTGTTTTTGGGTATTTCTAAGGAGTTCAGAGAACTTAATTTAGCCTCATTTTTGCTTACTTTAAGACTCCCTAAAGCTAATTTTAAGCCACAGAAGACATTGAAAGGTTATTGAATCCTCTCTTTTTGGTGTATTTTTGTTGATTCTTGTAATTTTAGTTGATTATTCCATTTGTTCTCACTTTTTTAATAGATTTAGCGTATCTTTTAGCCTTTTTAACTCTCACTTTTGTTTTTTTCGGTCTTTTAACTCATTTTTTGGCGGTTTTTTTCAGTAGTTTCTTGTTTATTGAACTCTCAGTTTTCAGGATTTGTAACAAACTTGTACGAGATTCTTTATTAGTACAAATTTTTATTTAATATGTCTCATTTTTCTTGTTTTCTTAGAGTTTAGGGTATGTTTTCATTAATTTTTCGGAAACTTTCTAGATACTTACAAATAAACTAACGAGAGATTTATTAGATTTTCTAATGTATCTTCAAACTGTTCTATAACTGTTAGGTAATGGTTAGGTGATTGTTAGGTGATTGTTCGGCGACGGTTCGCAGACATCTGTAGACAGTTCGGCGACGGTTCGGTGATTGTTCAGTAAACATCCAGTAAAGGGCATTTACTAAACAAAAGATTTAATAATCATTTACTCCTCTATTATGGTATGGTTTTTAGCTTTTTCAAAAGGAGGGATAGTAAACTAGAAGGTATACATTCAAGGTTAGACGAGTCTTTTGCTAAGATAAGGGAGGATATGGAGAAAGTTAGTTCTTGGATTAATCACTTTCATGGTAAGCATGGGGATCATGAAAAAAATTTTGAAAGTCATAATAAAAAATTTGAGAATGTTTCTAGTCGATTGAGCCAGGTTGAATTTGCTTTGGCGGAATTGCAAACAGTAATCCTTAATTCTCAAGAACCAGCAAAAAAAGAAGAAAAAATTATTGTTTCGGAAGATTTCCGGGAGGATGATTCTGAGGGGGAAGCTTCTGCTTGGATGGAGCTTACTGAGACTCAACAAAAACTTTGTGGTGTGATTGCAGCACTTCAAAAAGAGATGCCAAATGAATGGATCAGTTTGAAGAATTTAGCGCAGGAGATGTACCCTGAAAAGGAGTATTCTTCTGTGAGATCTACAATTTGCCAGTTTGTAAGTCAGCTTGAAGAGATGGGATTTGTTAAAAGAAGAAGGAAAGGCCGTCAGACTTATGTGAGTTCTACAGATAAGAACCCCTATAAAGGGAAAGTGAGAGCTAAGAAGGTTGCTATTAAGGTAAAAAGTAAGGGCAAAAAGTGAGAGTTAAATTACTCTATTTGTCCTTCTATATCAGCAATTTGTTGTTCTAGTTCTGATTTTTGTAATTCTAGGTTATGTTTTTTTATTAGATTTGCTATATTATTTGGTATGTTATAGGCCGGACAATTTTTGGCTTCAGAGTCATTATAGAATCCGGCAGTTCTAGAACCTTTGCCATACCCTCCTGTATCTGGGTCATCAAAGGTGCTTCCTACACACATTAGGCCGGTGATTTTGCACATAAATGGTTCCTGGGGCATACAGCTTGGATTTTCAGCCTTTAGGTTTAGGTTTTCTAATTGTGTACAGTAATCTGCCATAGTGTTAGAAATTCTTGGTGTATTTTATAAAACTTATGTAGATTAAAACCTTTATGTTTTGCTTAGAATTATTAACTTTTCATCAAAAAAGTAACACTTTATACAATATGTTACGAAAAATGTAACAAAACATACCTAAAAGGTAACATTTAAATAATACATTACCTTTTGAAATAGTCATAGAGGAGATCAAAATGAAGAAAAACTATAGCCGGAGCCAGTTTCATTTGACAGAAGAACAAATAAAACATCTAATCAGTCATACTGAAAAACTGAGAGATAAAGTAATAATTAAGATTCTTGCTTACTGTGGTTTAAGACGTTTTGAATTAGCTAAAATAAGGATAGAAGACATTGATCTTGAAACTAGTAAAATTCAAATTCTTGGCAAAAAAAACATTGAAAGATTAGCAACTATTTTTTCGGATCAGCTTAAGGAAGACATTAAGATTTACATTCGGTATGTATTAAATAACAAAAGTGAGGGTTATTTATTTCCAGCAGTTTCCAGTCTCAACAAAGTCGGCCATATATCTAATACTGAGATTAATAGAATTGTAGCAAAAGCAGGTAATAGGGCACAGCTGAGTAATCCAACTCCAAATCTAAAAAATATTAATCCTCATATCCTAAGGCATAGTTGTGCTAGAATGCTTAAAGACAGAGGATTAAGTTTAGAAGTAATTCAGAGGGTTTTAGGACATCTTTCGTATAAGATAACTATGGATTTGTATGGTACTAAGAGCATTAATGAAATGGATGATGAATTGAAAGAAAAGGTCGGGGAGGTTTTCGGTTAAAATTTCCTTTTTTCCGTTTATATCACCACTTGCCATTTGACAGGTATGTGTGTAGAACTTATATATTTTGGTAAACTAAGTATTTCTAAGATGAAGAATAAATTAAAAGAGGAGGTTGGTGATGTCTTTGGATAAATTAAAACTATCAAGAACTCTAAGAAATTCTATTTTGGTTAGGGATAGGTTTACTTGCCAAAAATGTAAGCTAGAGGATAAAGCAGGTAGGGAATTAGAAGTTCACCATATAAAGCCCATTATTTATGGTGGGACTAATGATAAAGAAAATCTCATTGCTTTATGTAATGTTTGTCATAGATACGCCCCAAATAAGTTAGGGGAGTTTGAAGAGTATATGGGGTCAGAATGTGATGGTCAAATGACACTGGTACTTAAAGCTATTAAAATTGTTAGTGACCAAATGTTAGCAGAAGGAAAATATGATCTGTTTAAAGGTTGATAAAGTATTTTCAAGTTAAAAACTTTTTTTAAGAAAAATTTGTCCTATCCAGTAACATTTTATTATTTGCGGTTTAGCGCTAACCAGTAAAAGAACAATTTTCTCCTCTTAAACAATTGGCATTCCTTTGAATTTCTCTAATATCTTTTTTCATATCATGAACATCTTTGCAAACAAAATCTAATTTTTCTAAGGCTCTTCCTAGTTTAACTCCTCCTGCTGTTAAAGAAAAACCTACTCCAAAATATGGCAACATTTCAACCCACACGGGAGAATTAATCAGTCCTAAAGATTTGCCGAGAGCCCATCCTAGTAGTAGGAGTACTCCTATCCAAAAGAGTGCAGTCCATATCTTATTTTGGGCTTTGAGTTTCATAATGTATCTTACTAACTTGGTTTTTAATAAGGTTTACCCTCAGTTTTCGGAAGTTTTACAAGTTTATTAGAATATTAGTAATCTTCATCTTCTTTTTTGTAATGATATATGATATCAAGTAAGTCTGAGAATTCTTCTTTTGTCAGTCCTTCGTATTTTATTTCTAGTTCAACTCCCCAGTACATTTGGTGTTTATCAACTTCTTTTATTTTTTTTATGTAAACATATGCTAGTTCTTTATCTCGTAGTTCGTCTGCATTGGGTATCCAGTTTTCATCTCTGGCAATATACTCGTTTAATCTAATGAAGTCTTCTAGGCTTAAAACATTTAATTTTATTCTCATTTATTACAAGTTCTATAATAAACAGTTTTATATATTTTTTACCCTTTATATAATGCATGAGTGATAAGAAAGGTTTGTTGCCTAAGGTTTCTGAGAATGTGCTTGAGGAGATTGTTGCGAAGATTGATAAGGCGGAGGGTAACTCTTTTGCTTCAGAGATTCTTGGTCGTTTAGCTGAAAATAATCCTATTATTTCAGGTTTTATTTCTAATTACACTTCTACTATGGCTGAGGAAACAAGGGGTATCTACCTGGGAGTGGTTCTCTACGCATTGCTGGAGGCGCAAGCTGAGAGGGATTATCTTGATCAATTTGACTTGGGAATCAAGGATATTAACTGAATCTGCAAAAGCCTTATTAATCCATTGAGCTATACTCTTTATTATGGGAGATACTGTTCGTGAAAGGTTGGAGAGGATGATGAGGAATTCTGTTCCAATAAATAGGATTCCAATGCTTCAGGATAGGCCTAAGCAGGTTCCTGATGAGCAGAAGCCGATTACTCCTAGTAAGTTGATGATTCAGAAGATTGAGGCGTCTATAAAGGTTATTGAGGATTATAATGCTAAGATGCTCAAGGATAGCGAGTGTTATTTGAGTTTGTTTTATGATAGGAAAAAAGCTGAGCAGGCTTTTTTAGAAGTTTTGAAGGAGGCTGAGGAGAAAGAGGTTAGTATTCCTTCGCCGTTTATGAAAAGGATTGAGGCAATTAAGTCTAAGATTAGGGATAAGCCGCTAGTTTAGTTGCACACTTCTTTATAGACTCTTAGGAAGTTTTCTCCAAGAACTTTTTTTATGTCGTCTTCTGTCCAGTTTCTGTTGAACATTTCTTGTGTGATTGTTGGTAGATCATTTACTCCTTTCATTTCTGTTGGTAGTGTGATGAATCCGTCAAAGTCTGATCCTAGTGCGATGTATTCAATGCCTACTAGTTCTTTTACATATTCCATGTGATCAACTATATCGCTTACGCTTCCTTGCCATTTGCCTCTGAGAAAGTATGGTGCGAACATTATTCCTATGACTCCGTTTGTTTGTGCTACTGCATGTATTTGGTCGTCGAATAAATTCCTTCTTTCGTTTTTGCAGCAGTTGTAGATTCCTGTATGTGATACAATCACTGGTTGTTTTGAAAGTTGTGCTGCTTGCATGAATCCTTGGTAGTTTGCATGTGCTAGGTCTACGATCATTCCTAAGTCATTCATTTTTGCGATTAAGTCTTTTCCGAATGGTGTTAGTGGTTTGTACATATCTTTTTTCCCTGTCATTGCTGAGTGTGCTGCTTCTGTTGTGTTGAAGTGTGATAGTCCTATGTATCTTACTCCTTTTTTGTAGAACCAGTCAATGTTTTCTAGTCTTCCTTCTAGTGGGTGTGCTCCTTCCATTCCGAGGAATACTCCTATCTGTCCGTTTGTCCATGCTTCTCTTGCTTCTTTTTCATTGCGTGCCCATATTATGTCTGGGCTGCTTCTTACGAGTTTGTGTAGGAGTTGTACTGTTTCTTTTGCGTTTTTGTTTTTGTTTGACCAGTAGTTTGTTACTATGCCAAATCCTTGGAGGTTTACTCCTCCTTTTTTCATTCTTGGCACATCTACATGGTTTAGGAGGGGGCTTAGTGGGATTCTTTGTTTGTGCTCTCTGAAGATGTTGTAGTTTATGAGTAATTTCTCTAGAATTTTTATGCACAGTAGTGTATCTGCGTGCAGATCTACGACTGGTGTGTTGTAGTGGAAGTCTAGTGTTTTTTCGCTTATTTTCATGTTACCTGGGTTTCTAGAAGGGTTATTTAAAAGAGTTTCTATAAAAAGTAAGAATTAGGCACACTCTTATTCTGTGCCTTCTTTCCAGTTGCTGAGGTAGTCTATCTGTTCTTTTGTCAGTCGGTCTATGCTTACTTCTTTTGATTCCAGTTTCAGGCTTGCTATGTACCTGTCTTGACACGGTCTTATGTTGTATACTCCCGGGTCCATGTTAGGTTTCTTGCACACGCATTTCTTTGGCTTCTTGCTGTGGTGGCACATTCCTCTGTCAGTTAGGGTCAGTAATGATAGTACTTGGTTTGCAAAGCTTAGGTCCATTACTTCGCTTGGGTGGCCTTCTGCTGCAACTAGGTTTACTAGTCTTCCTTCTGCTAGCAGATAAACATGTTTTCCGTTTGGTAATTTGTATTTGTCCATGTTCTCTCTTACTGTTTCTTTTGATAGAGCTATTTCTTCAAGCTGGTCTGCTCTTACTTCCACGTTGAAATGACCTGAGTTGGAAAGTATTGCTCCGTTTTTCATGTGTTCAAAGTGCTCTTTTGTTATTATGTCTCTCATTCCAGTTGCTGTTACGAATATGTCTCCTAGTTTTGCTGCATCTGCCATTGGCATTACTGAGTATCCGTCCATTTCTGCTTTGAGCGCTTGCACAGGGTTTATCTCTGTTATTATTACTTTTGCTCCGTATCCTGCTGCTTTCATGGCCACTCCCTTTCCGCAGTGTCCATATCCTGCTACCACGAATGTTTTTCCTGCTATCATTGTGTTTGATGCATTTTTGATGCCGGCTATTGTTCCTTCTCCTGTTCCGTAATTGTTGTCGAAGTCACATTTTGTCTCCGCGTTGTTTACTGCTATGATTGGGTACTTCAGTTCTCCTGCCTTTGCCATTGCTTGCAGTCTGTGCACGCCTGTTGTTGTTTCTTCTGTTCCTCCGATTATACCCTCAAGTGTTTTTGGGTTTTTCTTTGCTTGTTCGTGTATTCTTACTACTACATCACAGCCGTCGTCTAGTGTCAGGTGGGGTTTTGTTTTTATTATTTGGTCTATGCACCAGTAGTATTCGTCTTTGTTTCCGTGCCATGCGTATATGCTTACTCCTTGTGTTGCTAGGTATGCTGCTATGTCGTCTTGTGTGCTTAGGGGGTTGCATCCTGCCCATGCTACTTTTGCTCCCATATCTTGTAGTGTTTTTATTAGAACTGCTGTTTCTTTTGTTATGTGGATTGCTCCTGCAATCTTATACCCCTTGAGTGGTTTTGATTCTGAGTATTTTTGTCTTAGTGTTTCTAGAACTGGCATGTTTTCTTTTGCTAGTTCGTATTTTCTGCGTCCTTGTTCTGCAAGTTTAAGATCCTTAACTTTATATTTTGTCATTTTAAGAATTGGTTAGAACTGGGGTTTTATATTAGTTGTGTAGGATGAAATAAAAAAATAAAAATTAATTTGTAAGTACTTACTCTGTTTGTATTAGAATTCTGTACTTTCTTCTTCTTCTTCAGGCGCTTCTGTTTCTTCTTCTTCTTCTGTACTTTCTTCTGTTTCTTCATCAGCAGGAGCTTCTCTTTCGCTTCCTTTTTGAAGCAAAGTAACATTTTTTGCCTGTATTCCTTTGTCAGTTTCAACAGCTTCGAAAGATACACGGTCGTTTTCACGTAGGAATGTTCCCTGTGCCATTGCGGAATGATGTACAAAATAATCTTTTCCATCTTCGCCTTGGACGAATCCGTATCCTTTTTCTCTGTTAAACCATTTTACTGTTCCTTCCATTGTTTTTTTCCTCCAATTTGCTCACTAACCTGTATTAGGTCAGTCTTTTAAGAAGTTACCTGTTCCTTTTTAAAGGTTTGTATTTTAAGGGGATTTTTAGGCAAAAAAGAAGAGTATTATAGGTGGGGATAGTCAGCGTATTCCTTTTTGAGCCGTTCTTCTGCCATGATTATCATTAGTGAAAAGGCAGGGTTTGGGAACTCTGCGTTTTTTGCCATTCTTACTGCTTCATTCAAGCATATTGGGTGGATTTCAAGAAACTCTTGTTCATCGCAGATTCTTTCTTCTTTAGGCATGTACAATCCTGTGGCAAGATAGTGGTAGACTGTTTGTTTTATTGTTCCTGAACCTCCACTTTCAAAAAGGAGTTCTATATTTTTTGCTTTGTATCCTACTTCTTCAAATAATTCTCTTTGTGCTGTTTCTACAGGAGTTTTATCTGTTGAATCGATTCCTCCTCCAGGTATTCTCCAGATAATTTTGTTTTGTGCATGTCTGTATTGTTTTATGAGCAACACATTATAATCTCTAGTTATTGGAAGGACTCCTACGCCATCGATACGTTCTACAATTTCTCTTTCACCAATATTTCCATCTGGTAATCTGACTTTGTCAACACGTACTTTTATGACTTTTCCTTCAAAAATTAATTTGGATTCTAATGTTTCTTCTTTCATAAGAGATTAGTCTTTATTTTTTGATTTTAAACTTTATGCTTGTTAACTCAAGAAGAAGAGTATTACTGGCAGTAATAGGCATCCCATCATATGGTTCTTTCCGACTTCGAGGTAATTGCATAATATGCCTAAAGAGGTTGATGTCACTACTATTATTAATCCTATCCAACCAGACATGATTACCACCAGGAGCATGATAAAGCTGATTATTGCTATGCTAATCATTTTGTAGTTGATCTTGCAGATAACTTTGGCTATTTGTCTGGAGAGTATTATTGCCAGGATTGTTGCTATGCCTGCTACTATTAGGCAGATGGCGCAGACTATCATTAGTAGTTTTAGGTTTACTTCGGGGATTAGTTGGGATATTGCTACTATTGCTCCGTTTCTTGCTTTGTTTACTGCGTATAGCATTGCAATACTTAGTGTCATGTTTACTGTGTTTAATCCTCCAACTAGTATTACATATCCCTTATCCCCAAGCCCTCTGAATATTCTGGATCCTAGTATTGCTACTTGGGACGGCCCCATTCCGGGTAGGAAGCTTCCTGCTGCTCCTGCAATTACTGCGCTGATTACCGCTTTGTATTTTGTGAATGTTTTGAGTTCTATGTTTGTTATTCTTTGTTCTGGAACTTTGCTGTTTGTTTTTATTCCTAGTATCAGGGTGCTAAGTCCGAATAGTCCGGACAGTAGGGGGAGTAGTGGTTCGTTTAGGTTGGGCATGTTAAGAACTAGTATCCCTAGTATTCCGCTCAAAAGGAATATTGTTGCTGCTGAGATTTTTTTCTTTTCCTGTAGGACTAATAACAAAGTTAGTCCGACTAATATGTATCCGATGTATCCTTTCACAACAGTTTGTAGTGATTTGAATATCAAAATAAATAAGGGGACTAGTGAGATGCATATCATTAGGGACATTAGTGAGCCAAAGACTGTCAGCATCACTGCTTGGTATGCTTCTCCTTGGAATACCATTCTGTGTGTTGGTAATACTACTGCTACTTTATCTGGGTCTGGTACTCCTAGGAATATTGAGGGTATTGCATCGAGAAAGCTGTGTGTTATTGCCATAGAGATTATTATCGCAACTGTATACTCTAATGGTATTCCAGTTAATTTGCCAGCAATGGTGACTAAAAGAATTGCGACCAAGTTAATATGGAGCCCAGGAATTAATCCGGTTAATGTGCCTAGGCAGACTCCGAGTAGGATAGAGAGTAGTATTTGAAAAAACATACCCTCGTGGAATTAATTCAACTTATAGAGTTCACTTAGTTTAAACCGGAATGTTTCCAATCAGGATAGAATAATGCTTTCTGCTTCTAATTGTTTTTTTCCTTTGTAGGAACTTATTTCTCCCGAAACTTCTACTTTGTCCCCTTTACCGATTTTAAGTTCTGTGTCGAATACTACTACTTCTATTTCTCCGCTTGAATCTTCAACTTTGAAGACAGTTAATTTGTCATATTCAATAATGTCAATAATAGTTCCAATAACAGTAACATCTCCCTCAGTTACTTCTGCGATATTATACTTTCCAACTTCAATTACTTCAGTTAGTACAAATAGTGTAATAATGCCAATTAATGTTATGATTAATGACAGTTTCATCATTGTTTCATCTTTCATGCGTAGCAGTTATTCCGTGGTGTTTAAAACATTTGTCAAATAAAAAACCAAAACTTTATAACTCGTCTTGTGTTTTTTCCGTGTATTCCTTGGGTGAAAAGAGATGGTGATTGAAACAGGTTTCCCTTCTGTGAAAGATACAGATTTTGAATTAGATGTAAAGAGAGAGAACGAGGTTCTAAGGTCGACTGTTGTCAGTCTTAAGGCTGAGCTTCAGAAGTTTGTCAAACCTCCGTTGGTTGTTTGTGATGTTATTAAGGTGATTGATCAGAATGCGGTTGTTAAGGTGAATAATGGCCATCATTTTTTTGTTAGTGTTGTGGATAGTCTTCAGGGGAAGATTAAGCCTAAGCAGAGGGTTTTGGCAGAGCAGCGTTCATTTACTGTTGTTGATGTTTTGGATACTAACAAGACTTTCCCGGTGGAGGCTTTTGTCACTGTTGATAAGCCTTCTGAGACTTGGGCTGATGTTGGTGGGTTGAGCAGTGTTATAGAGGAGATTAAGGAGGTTATTGAGCTTCCGATAAGGAGTCCTGAGCTTTTCAGGAATGTTGGGATTAAGCCGCATAAGGGGATTTTGTTGCATGGCCCGCCTGGCTGCGGGAAGACTTTGTTGGCGAAGGCTGTGGCGAATTCTACTAATTCAACTTTTATTGAGGTTATTGCTTCTGAGCTTGTTGAGAAGTATATTGGTGAGGGCGCGAAGTTGGTTAAGGATATTTTTCAGCTTGCGCGTGAGAAGGCTCCGTCGATATTGTTTATTGATGAGATTGATGCTTTGGGTTCTGAGAGGGTGGATTCTGCGAATTCTGCTGAGCGTGAGATTCAGCGGACTTTTATGCAGCTCCTTGCGGAGATGGATGGTTTTAATCCGTTGGGTGATGTCAAGATTATTTGCGCGACTAATCGTTTGGATATTTTGGATCCTGCGTTATTAAGACCTGGTCGTTTGGACAGGCTTGTTAAGGTTGATGTTCCGGATATGGGTGCGAGAGAGGAGATACTCCGGATTTGCACTCGTGATATGAATCTTTCAGAGGTTTTTTTGGCTGAGCTTGCTATGATAACAAAGGATTTTTCTGGTGCGGATTTGATGGCAATTTGCACAGAGGCGGGTTATTTTGCTATAAGGGATAGTAGGAGCACTGTTTGCCAGAAGGATTTTCTTATGGGTATCAGTAAGTTGGAAGGTTCGGATGGTGAGAGCAAGGATTATTTGCATATGTTCGGGTGATTATGGTAAAGTTATTTGTTGCTATGGATTTGCCTTCAGAAGTGAAGGATTACATGTATGATTTGCAGAAGAAATTGAAGACTCCTGCTGCTAAGATAAAGTTTGTGAATAAAAAGCATTTTCATTTGACTGTCAAGTTCTTGGGTGATGTTGATGAGAGCAAGGTGCCTGGCATTGTTGAGAGGCTTTCTAGATTGAAGAATGAAGTTGTCAAGGTTCGGCTTTCTGGACTGGGATTTTTCCCTAGCGAGAAGGATCCTCGTGTTATATGGATTGGTATGGCTCCTGAGGACAGGCTTGAGAGGGTTGCGCAGGATGTTGACGGCGAGCTTTTGGACTTGTTTCCTGATGAGCAGAAGTTTTCTCCGCACTTGACTTTGGGAAGGGTTAAGACAGTCAGGAAGAGAGAGGAGTTCTTGAAGAAGGTTGAAGAGGTTGAGGTTGAGCCTTTGGAGTTTGAGTTCTCATGGTTGAAGCTTTATGAGAGCGTGAGAAAAGGTTCTGTCCAGAAGTATGTTTGTCTTAAGGAATTTTAGGGGTTTTTATTAGGGGTTCTGAGTGGGAGGAGTATCTTTTCTTCTAAGCCTCTTAAGAATTCTTGTGTCACTATGGACTTTTTGTTAAAGCTGTAGATATCCATTGATTTGGAAGTGAGTTCTAGTGTTTGGTCTACACTGAAGGGTTTGGCTTGCCTTTTTCCAGACCATTTTCTTTTTACCAGTTTATCCTGCAACCTTTCTGAGCTGTTTATGTCTCTGGCTATTTCTTCTTCGTATGTAATGCTCTTGTGATTGTATTGTTTTACTAGGTCCTCTGCTTCTCCTGATGTGGCTATGGTTATGCATGAGCCTACAGGTTTGTATAGCTTATTTATGAGAGAATATCTTTTTATCAGTTTAAATTTTGGTTCTATTTCAATGACTCTTAGCATGTTTCTTGCGATGTGCAGTGCGGTTTCAGGGTTGTCGAAGATCCTGTCGGTGGTCTCTCTTCTTGGGGTTTCCAGGATTGAGTATGATGTGCTGTGATGAAGCATAAACCTTCCGTGGTATTGCACCGATATTCCTTCTAGGTGGGATTTTATGTTTGCTAGGTATTCTGATTCTGGTTTAAGGTAATCAAGGAGATCGGTTACTGCGGGGTCCTTGCCTGGCATGTCTGAAAGAACGAGGTAGTAGTCTTTGTTTGCCATGAATCTTGTTGTGATTTAAGGTATATAAAAGCTTTTTGTAGTAACTGGTTTAGGCTTTTAAAGGGACTCTGATTTTAGATTCTATCTCTGGGAACCATTGTTTTGCGGAGAATATGTTTGTGAATATGTAGTTGTCGCCTGATATCAAGGGGACTGTTAATTGTAGGTCTACAATGAACCCTCTAAGCCTGTTATCTCCGAACCACTTTCTTTTGATGAGCGTGTTTCTTAGTTCGTCAGAATTGTTTATGTCCTTTACAAGGTCTTCAACAGTAGGGAATCTTAGTTCATGAGCAATGGCTTCTGGTTTTCCTGTTTTGGTAATTTCTTTGATTTGGTCGTATGGCTTGTTGGTCGGGCAGTACCTTTTGAGCAAGGTGACTTCATCTTTCGCCTCAGCGACCCTTAGCTTGTTCTGTACGATGTATGCCAGCGTGTTTTTTCTGTCTGGTATGAGGAAGTCCTCTGGTGTCCTTAGGAGTGAGCATCTTTCACTTCTGTGCATGGTGAAGCGAACTCTGTCCCTGTCTGCGAGTTCTGAGATGAGTAGGTATCTTGAGTCTATGTGCAGGTAGTTCAGGAGGCCTTCTATTTCTCTGTCATTGTCGAATAGGCCTTTGGATGGGTCTGAGAACACTAGGTAGTATTTCATGTCTGTCATGAGTGCAATAGGTATTGGGAGCTATAAAAGCTTTTTGCAAGGTGGAAGCAGTTTTATTAAAGTTTTTTTATCTTACCCGAAAATCTTCCGGAAATTATTAGCGAGTATTTATGAACCTAGTCTAGAGTTTTTTGGCAGTTGATGGCTAAATATAATCTTAAAGAGATGGATAAGTTTGGGAAACTGTTTAACAAACTTCCATCAAACATTAAGTTTCATTTTGAAAAGCAGTTTAGGAAATTAGAAGAGAACCCTTACGCATTAGGTAAACCTTTGGGGTGCGGTTGGTTCCAGGAGTTGAAGCATGGGATTTACAGGGTGTATTATTTGATTTATGATGAAGAAACTGTTGTTTTGCTTGCTGATATTTCTAACAAAAAGACTCAACAGAAAGTCATTTTCTCAATTAAAAATAAATTCTTTTTTTTCAAGGAATACATAAAAGGCAAATATTATAAAGAAGGAGGTTTACATGAATAAGATGGATAAGGAGACTAAACGGCTATTGCGGGAAAAGGAAAATCTTATAGACAAGGTCTGTATGGAGCTGATGAAAATAGAGAAAAGGAGAAGGTTAAAATGACTAGACACCAAACACTTAAGAGAGAGCTAAAAGAGCAGAATGAATTCCTCAGATCACTACTAAAGTCTTTTGAAGATATCAAGAAAGGTAGGGTTAAAGATTTTAAGTTCTCAAAATATTAAGCGTTATTGTGTAGTATTGAAAGCAGCTTTTTAAACTCTAAAATAACCCTATTACATTATGAAACATTTTGATAATATCAAGGAAGAGGATATTCCCGAAATTAGAGAAAAGGGTTTGTTAAACAAGTTTCTTGTTATGTTTATGGGTCTTTTCATGATATTTCTTTTTCTGTCTTATTTTCTTGTTGGTCCGAGCACGATGAGTATCATTGCTGGCATGTTCGGGTCTGATATCCTAAATGAAGAGCAGTTGGTAGTGGTGAAGGGTAATTTGACTATCTCTTTTTCTGAAGGTGTTTACTCTGAATTAAAACAGTTGTACTTGGATAATCCTCGGCATGAGTTTAAGGTTTGTTTGCATGGAACAAAGGATGGAACAACTTATGCGATTACTGAAGTTATTATTCCAGAAACTTTTGAGCAGGAATTTAACTATGTTGTTGCCAGGCCTTGTCCACCAAATGCATTGATAGATTTCCATTCTCATCCTGAAAAGCATTGCACTCCTTCTTATCATGATGTGCAGTTATTGAAAAGGTTGAAAGAGAATAATCCTGATTTGATTATGGCTGTTATGTGTACATTAGATAGGTTCACTTTTTACAGTTGATTACTCTTCATATTCTTCTTCTAGTATTCTTTGTATCTCTTCAGATTTTTTCTTTCCTAACTTGTCTATTCTTGTTAGGTCTTCTGTGTTAATAATATTCTTAACAGTCTTGAACTCGCGTAGTAGTGATTTGGCCAGAGTAGGTCCTACTCCCGGTAGTGATTCAATAATAAATTCTTGTTGCTCTTTTGTAGTCAATGGTTTTCTCTCAGTGCGGACTCCAAAATCTTTCACTTCTCCTTTTTGCTCGTGTTTTGCCATTATTTTTAGCATGGCTGCTGTGTCTTTGTAGTCTTTTGTTCGTAGGATTGGTATTCCGTAGTCAACTGCTATGGTTGTTAGCATTCCTCTTATTGCGTTTGGATGCATCTTGCGAATACTATAAATATCTTCCATTCCTTCTAGTATCAAAACCGGCCTTTCAAAGTTGTCTTTAAGTGCTTTGATTTGCTGTAGTAATCTCTTGTCAATTATGGAGCTTATGAAATCATTTAGCTCTTTTCTTTCAACACAAACTCTTTCAGAAATTAAGAAATCACCCGCGTTCAATTGCTGTATTTTCACATCCGTCCCAATCTCTGACAGTTCTTTTAGTATTCCAGAGCTTGCTTCTCGTGTGTCTGCGTAGATCATTACTTTGTCTTCTGTGAAGTTTTGTAGCGTAGGTTGTTTAGTTAGTTTAATATTATTCTTTAGATCTCCGAGTATCCTGTGCATTCTTTTTTCTTTGTGGTGTGCGGTCCATCTGTATGCTTCGTCCCGTGTATTTTTTGTAACCAGAATCTTTACTGCTCCTTTTTCCAGTCTTGCTGTTCTTCCTTTTCTTTGTATACTTCTTATTGCTGATGGCACTGGCTCGTAGAACACTACTAGATTAACAGATGCAATATCCAGTCCTTCTTCGCCTATTGATGTTGCGACTATTGTATTGAATAAACCTTGTCTGAATTCTTCGAGCATTTGAAGTTGTTCTTTTTGGCTCATTCCTGTTTCGCCTTTTTTCATTTGCCCGACGAACAGTTTGCAGTCTACTCCTGATAACTTATTCAGTTCCTCTGCGATTTTTGCTCCGGAATCTCGATAGTTGTTGAAGACTATTATTTTTGCATTTTCATCTTTGCTTATTTCTTCTTGGATTAGTTCTTTTAGTTTTGCTAGTTTTGGGTGTTCTATTTCTTTGTCTTTCAGTTCTATTGCTTTTAGGTATGCTTTTTTGAATTCTGGATCTGCTGCTATGTTTTTTGTTGCTTTTGTTTTTGTTTTTTCTGCTTCTTGGTATATCTTGTTAAAATATTTATTCAGCGCAGTCATTCCTTGCGTTTCTGCTAGCTCTAGTGCGTGGTATACCTTGATTGCTTCTGCTACTTTTGATGCTGACAGCCAGAGCGAGGAGTCTTTTTCTCCGCTGATTATTCTTTTTTGTATTTCTTTTTGTATTCCGAGCAGGTTGCCTTTGCTCATTGACTTTATGGAGCTTGTCAGTCCTAGTTCTTTTAGTGTCTGTAGCCTTTGGTCTAGACATCCTTGCAGTATCTTTTTTATTTCTTTGATTTCATCAGGCAGGTCTACTGTAACATAGTCAAGTTCAACTTCTTGCACATATTCTTTTACATCTTCATCTTCATGCGCTCTTGTTTCTACTGCTTCAATAAATGTATTTTTGCATATTTCGTTTATTGTTTCTGTGTCTGATCCTGGTGAGGCTGTTAATCCGATGATTCTGGGATACTTTGCTGTTTGGTTGTAGTTTTTTGCAATGAAGCAATAGTCATAGTTTCCTAGCGCATGATGTACCTCGTCGAACACAAGGCAGCTTACATCTTTGAGGTCTATTTTTTTGCTGATAATGTCATTTGCACATCCTTGCGGTGTGCTTATGATAACTTTTGCTTCTTGCCATTGTTTTTCTCTTTCACTGGGTTTTATCATTCCTGTGAATAGTTTTATTTCATTTTTGTCAAGAGTAGTATTTGCTATGAATTCTTTGTGTATCTGTGCAGCTAGGGGTTTTGTTGGTGTTAGAAATAGGATTTTTGATTGGGGATATGTGTTTAGCCTTTGAACTGCTATGAGTATTGCGGTTTTTGTCTTTCCCAGCCCAGTTGGTAATACCACGAGTGTGTTGTTCTTTACGCTTGTGTTTAGAATTGATTCTTGATATCTTCTAGGAGTGAAGTCTTTGATATCAACCATTATGCCTTTTAGTTTTTGTTATTGGTTTATATATCCTACGCGTGTTTGTCATGTCAAGTACTTAAAATTTATAAAACCAATATTTTTTAGGATTGAAAATGATTGTGAAACTGTTTGGTTTAGGGGACTTGGTTGCAGCTGTTTCATTGGTTTTGCTTAATTTAGATGTTGGGGGATTTGCTGTTTACCTTGCTATTGCTTCTGCTGTTTATTTGATTTTGAAAGGGTTGATTTTCTTTTTTGATTTAGCTAGTTTCTTGGATATTTTATCTGCAGTTATGATTGTTTTAGCTTTGTTTGGTTTCAGAAGTATGTGGCTCTATGTTTTTGCTGCTTGGTTACTACAAAAGGCAGTTAGAAGTTATTTGTAGATTCTATAATAATAGTATATGCTTGCGAATGTTGCTGCGAATATTAGTGCGAGTACTAGGGCTATTATTGGGGAGATGGTTTTTATTAATAATACTGTTCCGATAACGAATGCCAATGTGAAGACGTACATTATTTTTGATCCAAAGAATACTTTTGCTCCGTCGAGTGTTGACACTGGTATCATGTGGAAAGCTGCTATCATTCCATTAATAAAAACAAAGTTGTCGAACATTCCGTTTTTGTTGAAGAGTTGAAAGATTATCATGAGTGCTACATTGACTAGTGGCCCTACGACTGCTATCTTTGCTTCTTCATAGTCTGTTATGTGTACTGTTTTTCTTCCGAATCTGCTTCTTTTCTTAATGATTAGGTCATAGCTTCCGATTGTGACAAAGAAGAGTTTTCCTTTGCTTATGAGTGTTGTCAAGACTAGTAATATTGCTCCTAATGGTAAGGATTTAACTTCCCATTTGTAACCAAAGAACTTTATTTTTAGTGGCTCTGGTTTTAGTCTGAATTTTTTTACCTTCCACAGTCCGTACTCTGTTTGAAATCCTTGGGTTTTAGCAACTAATTTTCGAACGAATTCTTTTGTCAGGAAGGCGATTGCGACTATTAGTGTTATTCTTAAGAAATTAGCCAGCCAGTATCCTGCTTCAAAGCTTGGTTTTTTGTCATCAAATCCAAATGCTAGTGCGACTAATAGGATTGATATTATTAGTGCTTTTATTTCTTGTTTTGTGAAGAACTTGATTTTTCCACCTTCCGTATATATTTTATTATGTTTTCTTCATGACCTGCGCCTACTATGGCCACAATCTGCTTATTTTTATTTATATCTATCAGTTTATTTAAACTTTTTGCCATATGTACATCTCTTTCGTGTATTAAGGCATTGTAAACATTAGGATATCTTTTTTTTACTTGTTTCATTAGCTTATTAATTACTTTTTTGCTTGGCACCTTTCTTATATCAAAAGTTACTTCTGGTCCTTTTCTTAGGAATACTGCTTTTAGTATGTCTCCGAGGAATCTGAATTTTTCTTTCCATGTTATTTGTTTAGTAAGTCTTTTTAGGGTTATTGTTATGTCCCTGTCTATTAGTGCAATTTTGGATTTATGTTCGGCAGCTAACATTACTGCTGTTTTCATTTCTGTGCCAGGTTTTACTCCAACTAATTTTCCCATCTTTGCTTCTGCCCATGCACCTATTAGGTTTATGAGCCATCCTTTTACTCCTAAGAATCTTATGTCGGCGAGCCTTAATTTCCTTTCAGGGTTCATCATTGCGTGGAATCTCTTGTAGTCAAGCTCTAAAGCTACGATTTCTGGTTCTTTTTCAGTGATTATTCTCTTGACTTCTGCCACACTTTCTGCTGATATGTGAGAGGTTCCGATAAGGGTTAGGTTTTTAAAACTCATCATTTTGAATAGAAAATTATTTAAAGACTATAAAAGATTTACCTTTTATCAAAAGAGGAGTAGAAGGGGGATAAAATGCTGAAAACAAAAAGTTTGACAGAAGTCTACAACATGCAGGTCTTTACAGACAATGGCGACTACTTTGGGGATATTGAAGAGGCCGTATTATCGTCTAATAGAATTTCTGCTTGGAGAATTAGGGCAACAAGAAACTCTTTCCTATCAAGGATTCTTGGAGGGGCGAAGGGAGTTGTTGTTCCGCATCAACTTGTTAGGGCAGTTGGCGATGTTATGATTATCGCAAAAACAGCTGTGCCTTCTTATGAAGAGGAACAAGCGGATCAGATGTCTTCAGAGACTTATTAGTGAGACTAAAAGAAAAAGATTTAAATATGCGGCGCCCTTATTTTGAACTATGCCAACAGCACTAGGAAGCGCAATTGAATTTTTAGAGGAATTTGGTTTTTTTGATGTTATACTTCCATTTCTTCTTGTGTTTACGATAGTTTTTGGGATACTGGAGAAAACTAGGATTTTTGGTGTTGAGAAAGTTGGTGAGAAAGAGTATCCTAAGAAGGGTATCAATTCTATGATTGCTTTTGTGATCGCTTTTTTTGTGGTTGCTGCGAGGGAGGTTGTAGCATCTATTCAGGTATCAATTCCTCAGGTCGTGTTGGTGTTATTATTGCTTATTTCATTTATGTTGCTTGTTGGGGTGTTTATGGGTGATAAGCAGTTTAATCTTGAGGATAAGCATAAGTGGGTTGCATTTTTGATGGTTGTGATTTTTCTTTTGGTTATTATGATATTTATTAATTCATTTGGTTGGTTGCAGCCGGTTATTGATTATTTTATGGAGTCTACTTATTTGCTTGTTCCGTTGATATTTTTGATTGTGATAATAATTGCGGTGATGTATGTTGTTGGCGGCAAGCCGAAGGAGAAGAGTGAATAATGGTGCTGGAGAATGTTGATTTTGTTGGGATGCTGAAGGAATTGGAGGGCACTGGATTTTATGAGGTGGCATTGCCTTTTTTGCTGATTTTTACGATTATATTTGCTGTGTTGCAGAAAGTTAAGATATTCGGTCCTGAGAGTAGAAAGTATAATGTTATTATTTCTGTGGCTATGGCTTTACTTGTTGTTCGTATGACAACTATTGTTGCAAGCATTAATATGTTCTTGCCGAAAGTATCTTGGATTGTTCTTGTGTTTATTATGGCGCTGATGCTTTTAGGTATTTTTGGGGCTAAGTCTGAGGGTTTCACTGGACTTCCCTTTTTTATCGCAATCATACTTTCAATTGTGGGTATAATTTGGGCTATGTCTCCGACAGTTAAGTTACCCGAGTGGTTGCAGCTCACGTCTGGTGATAAGGCGACTTTGATTATTTTTGGGGTTGCTATTGTCGCAATTTATTTCATAATAAAAGAACCTAAAAGCGGAGACTCTGCTGTGGGTGGAAGAATAAAGCAGGGAATTGAGGACTTGCATGGTCACTTCGGGAGAAGTCCGCCAGGACCATAATCATGGCAACAATACTTGATATTGGGATACTTGAGTACTTTACTCCAGTATTTGTATGGCTGTTTATTTTTGCTTTGCTGTATGCTATTCTTGATAAGACTGGTGTTCTTGGTGAGAATAAGGGTCTGAAAGCATTGGTTGCGTTTGCTTTGTCAATGTTGTTTGTTTTGACCCAGGATTTGATGCGTATTGTTAGTATTATGACTCCTTGGTTTGTGATATTGATTATTGCTGTTTTGTTTATTATGATTTTTTTCCTTTTTGTGGGAGTGAAAGGAGAATCAATAGCAAAGCAGTTTAGTGAGCGGATTACTGTTTGGATTATTCTTGTGTTGATTTTGACGATTTTCATTTATGCTATGACTCAGGTTTATGGGGCAGATATACATAATATCTATGGCGAAGATGGCGGAGAACCGGAGGAGGGTTTGAATCAGGCTATTGGTCAGATATTGTTCCATCCGAAGATGTTGGGTATAATCTTTATTCTGCTTGTTGCTGCTCAGGCTGTGCGTTTGATTGCGCAGGGTGTTGATAAATAGTTTATTTTCTTTCTTTTAGCTGGGTTGTTAGTCTTTCTAGTTCTCTGATGTTGGTTGTCATTGGTTCGAGTATTTTTTCGAACACCTTTTCCATTGCTTTCATTTCTGATCCTAGGTCTTTCATTGAGGATCCGTATTCTTTTACTTTTCCGAATATTGCGGTTTGTAGGTCTTCGAATCTTTTTTCCACTCTTAGAAGTTCTTGTTTGATTGCTTCTGTGTCATTGCTGATTTCTGATTTCCAGGTGGGGATGTCTCCTACTTTGGAAATGAGTTCTTTCCATTTTTCGTCTATGACTTCTTCCACAAGTGCTTGTATATCTTCATAATTTATGTTTGGTTCTGCGGGCATGAGGGGTTGTTGCATGATTGATGGTTGAACTTGGGGGTACATCGGGGTCGGTGTAGCTTCTGGTGAGGGGGGCATTGCTTCTGGTGTTGGGGTCGGTGCTGTTGGTGGTTGAAGTATTGATTCTTGCATGGTTTCAACATCAGCTGCCGCTTTTGGGGCTTGTGGTACTGCACCTTCTACTCCGCTTTTTATGTTTGCCTGGTTTATTGCGTCATTAATATTTTGTAGCGAATATCCTTTTGTTTCTAGATCTTTTGTTATGTCTGATGTTGATTTTCCTGCTCGTTGCAGGGTTAATACTTCATCTGTTGGGACTTCGTTTGGCAACTTTGGTACCTTCTTTTTTGATTATTGTTTCTTGAATTGGATCTTTTTGGTTTATTAATTTTTCAACTTCTGTTCTTGTTACAAAGTTTAATGGGTTCCATAAGTTAATATATTTTTCTAATACCATTAATTTGTCTTTTTTTGCGAAGTTTGCTGCTTCTTCAGAGAGATGTTTCATTATGTTCTTAAGGTTTTTGAGATCTTTGTTTATTATGTTTATGTCAGTTCTTACTGTTTTTATTTCATTCATGAAGCTTTTGAACTCTTCTATGATGTTTTGGTTTACTAGTAGGAGCTGTTCATTGAAAAGGCTTTGTTTGCTTTCAAGGACTCGTATTCTGTTTATTAGTTCTGTTAGGATTTGAGAGGGATCTTCTTGTTCTTGTTGGGCTACCATTTTTCTGACTAATCGAAAGTTATTTTAATCTAGCTAATCATTTAATCTATTAAGATTATAAGCTATTAAAAGTTATGTAATTATTTTAAAGTGGTAAGACAATGCCTGAAGCCGAAAAAGATCTGACTAAAACTGAAAAGCCTTCAGCTGAATCTAGAAAATCTTCAAATAAGTTGTATAGTATCCTTAGGGAAGGCAGTGAGGATATTTTAAAATTGGATTATGAAGCAATTCCTTTTTCTCCTTCTATTGAGGATAATTCAGCGTGTATGAGCGATGTTATAGAGAAGCTTAGTGAGAACCCTTCTGTGTCTAGAGTTATTTTTAGTCAGCGTAGAAATTACAATTATGACATGGATCAGGTTCAGATGCTTGTTGAGATTGCCTTGATTTATAGTCAGCTTGTTAAAAGAAAAAGTGCTTTTGGTATGGGTGCTATTGGTACTGGTGAGGAATCTGAAGAGCTGCTTGCTTACCGTTATTCGGTAATTCAGAGTATTGTTTTTGATCTTTTGAAATCAGATCCTTTGGGGGCGTATGTGGATCTTAAAAGAAAGATTCGGACTGAGAGGGCATTGCAGAAGCAGGCTAGTGATTCTGGCATGATTGAATCAATCCGAGTTTACCTTTCGGTTTTGGAAGAGATATATGGCTTACTTGATAAGACCAAGCTTGTGATTTTTGCTAAGCCTTATCTTGCGGGGTATCAGGTGGGCGATAGGAGTGTTTATAGGTCTCTTTTCAGGCCGTCTATAAGTCCGGATTTTATGTTTACAAAATTGGTGATTAATCCTCCTGAGGGGGGTAGGCAGCTTTCTTCATATAAGGTGGGGGATACTGATGTTGCTATTTATTCTGTTCCCAATGATGTGAAGTATCTGTATCACATTACTCCTCCGGAGTTTAAGTTGACTGAGGATAAGTATGCCCTTATTAATCTGGCCAAGTCAGTGCTTTCTGAGCATCAGCCAAAAGAGGAGGAGTTTCTTAATCCTGAAAAATTGAGGACTACTTTTTCTAATATTGGGGGGGATTTGTTAAGGGAGCTTGCTGAGCATCGAGGTATTGATCTTTCCAATGATGAAGTTAAGGAGCTTACTGAGGTTCTTATTCGTAATACGATTGGGTTCGGGATGATAGAGGTTCTTTTGAGGGATGAGAACATTCAAGATATTACTATAAATTCTCCTATGGGGCAGACGCCTATTTTTGTTTTGCACTCGGAATTTAATGAGTGTTATACTAATATCACTCCTGCTTCTAGTGATTTTGAGAGTTGGGGTTCTAAGTTTAGGTTGCTGAGTGGTCGTCCTTTGGATGAGGCAAATCCTATTTTGGATACTGAGCTTACTATTCCTGGTGCTCGTTCTAGAGTTTCAATTATCAACAAACCTCTCAACCCTTATGGTCTTGCTTTTGCGTTTAGGAGGCATAGGGATAAGCCTTGGACTTTGCCTTTGCTTATAAAGTATAAGATGCTTAATCCTTTAGCTGCTGGGTTGCTTAGTTTTTTGATTCAGGGTTCTAGGACTATGCTTGTTGCAGGGACTAGGTCGAGTGGTAAGACTAGTTTGTTGGGTGCGTGTTTGCTTGAGATAATGCGTAAGTATAGAATTTTGACTATTGAGGACACGTTAGAACTTCAGACTGAGGCTATGAGGGAACTGGGTTATAATATTCAGCCGATGAAGGTTCGTTCAGCTTTGACAAAGGGGGGAACTGAGCTTGAAGCAACTGAGGGGATTAGGACTTCTTTGAGATTAGGGGATAGTGCATTGATTGTGGGTGAGGTTAGAAGTGAAGAAGCGAAAGCACTTTACGAAGCTATGAGGGTGGGTGCGCTTGCGAATGTTGTTGCAGGTACGATTCATGGTGACTCTCCTTATGGTGTGTTTGATAGGGTTGTTAATGATATTGGTGTGCCGAGGACTTCTTTCAAGGCTACTGATATTATTGTTGTTGCCAATCCTTTGAAGAGTCCTGATGGTATGCATAAGTGGCGTAGAGTTACGCAGATTACTGAGGTGAGAAAGACTTGGGAGGATGATCCTTTGACTGAGAGGGGTTTTGTTGATTTGATGAAGTATAATGCTAACACTGATCAGTTGGAGCCGACTGGTGATTTGATTAACGGTGAGTCAGAGATATTGAAATCAATTGGTGCGAATGTTAAGGAGTGGACTGGTAATTGGGATGCTATCTGGGATAATATTATTTTGCGTGCGAATATTAAGGAGGCTTTGGTTAAGTATGCGGAACAGGTGGGGGATGATACAATACTTGAAGCAGAGTTTGTTCTTAATTCTAGTGACCAGATGCAGAGAATTTCAGAGCAGGTTCGTGAGAAATTTGGGGAGCTTGATAGTAAAAAGATATTTGAGCAGTGGGAAGAGTGGCTAAAAAAGGTTATAAGGGATAAAAATTATTAAAAAAGAGGATGGCGCAGGACGACGAGATAAAAAAGATACTTGGTAAGTATAGTGCAAAGCTTACGAACCAGGTGGGGGATATAGAGAATCAGGTCCAGGAGGATCAGGATGGTGGTGAGGCTTTCACTAGGGAGTATAATATTTTTCGTGAAGAGGCGTTGTCTGCTACTCTGAATTTTTATGAGCGTGGTTGTAATTTTGCTGCTGGTTTGCTTAAGGTATCTCCTCCTGAAGCAGAGAGGGAGAAGCTTGAGGGGGCGATTAAGACTGCTAAGCTTAACATAACTCCTGATAGCGCTTATGCTTTTGCTCTTATGACTACTGCTATTTTTATTTTGGTCGGGTTGTTCATAATTGGTTTCACTTATCTTCTTTCTGTTACTGGTTTGATTAAGACGCAGGTTGTGTTTGGTGCGCTTTTCATAATTTTGGGTGTTATATTTTTGAAGCCTGCTAGTAAGTATCCTGTTTATCTTGCGGCTCGTTGGAGGTTGCAGGCGTCTAATCAGATGGTTTTGTGTATTTTGTATATTGTTATATACATGCGTCATACTTCTAATCTTGAGCATGCTATCAGGTTTTCAAGTTCGCATATAGGTATGCCTCTTTCTTTGGATTTGAGAAAGGTTCTTTGGGATGTTGAGACGAGGAAGTATTCTACTATCAAGGAGGCTTTGGATATTTATCTTGAGGGGTGGAAGCATTATAATCTGGAGTTTGTTGAGTCTTTCCATTTGATTGAATCTTCTTTGTATGAGACCAAGGATGAAAGGAGGATTGAGCTTTTGGAGAAGTCTTTGGAGATTATACTTGAGGGGACTTATGAGAAGATGCTTCATTATGCGCAGGATATCAAGAGTCCGATTACGACTATGTATATGCTTGGTGTGATTCTGCCTATTCTGGGTTTGATAATATTGCCTTTGATTGGTAGCTTTATGGGGGCGAAGTGGTATCATTTGTCTTTTATTTATAATCTTGCTTTGCCTGTTGTTGTGTATTTTATTGGTTATAATATTCTTTCTAAACGTCCTGTTGGTTATGCACAGAGCGGGATATTGGAGGAGAGCGAGAGGTATAAGAATTTTCGTTTGTTGCCTATTAAGTCTGGTGAGGGGGTAAAGTATGTTGATCCGAAGCCGATTGCTATATTTATTGCTCTTGCGTTTATACTTGTTGCCACTATTCCTTTCTTGCTGCATTTCATTGATCCTTCTTTTGATGTTAATTTAGGGAAGTTGGGTAACCTTTTGGATTATAAGACGACTGAGTCAGGTGTTGTTGGTCCTTTCGGGATGGGTATTGCTCTTCTTAGTTTGTTAGTGCCGTTGGGTATTGCTGTTGGTGCTGGTTTTTATTATAAGATTCGTACGAATAAGCTTATGGGTATAAGGGATCGGACGAAAAATCTTGAGGCTGAGTTTAGGACTGCTTTGTTTCAGATGGGCAATAGGATAGGCGGGGGGGTTCCTACTGAGGCGGCGTTCGGTTCTGTTGCTGAGACGCTTAAGGGTACTGCTACTGGTGATTTTTTGAGGCTTGTTGATCATAATATCCGGCAGTTGGGTTTGAGTATTAATCAGGCGATTTTTGATGAGAAGATTGGGGCTTTGATTTCGTATCCTAGTTCTTTGATTGAGAGTTCGATGAGGGTGCTTGTTGAGAGTTCTACTAAAGGTCCACAAGTTGTTTCGAAGGCTTTGTTGAGTATTTCTATTTATCTTGACAGGATCAATAAAGTTAGTGAGAGGTTGAAGGATTTGTTGTCAGAGATTGTTTCTTCTATGAAGGCTCAGATATCTTTCTTGACTCCTATGATTGGGGGTATTGTTGTTGGTATCGGTGCTATGATTACTGCTATTATAAGTAAGCTCGGTACTGAGCTTGGTGAGCTTTCAGGCGGTGAGGGGGCTTCACAGTTTGGTAACATGGGTCAGCTTGTTAATATGTTTCCGATGGAGAAGATGATTTCTCCTTTCTTTTTCCAGATAGTTGTAGGGTTGTATGTTGTTGAGATTGCTTATGTTTTGACTGTTATTTCGAATGGTATTGAGAATGGTATTGATAATCTTAATGAGGAGAACAGTTTAGGCAAAAATCTTTATAGGAGTACAGTCTTTTATGTTATAGTATCGGGTGTTGCAATCGTGATATTCAGCTTCTTGGCGGCTATGATTGCTTCAAAAGGAGGATAAGTATAAAATGTCAATGCGGGCTTTGGTTTTGATTATAGTTACTATTGCCTTATTTATTATTGTCATGTTAATTATAGGGGGTCTTAAAGGTGTTCTTTTCCAGTAAGAAGGGTGTTGGTTTGGCTCCTGAGACTTTGGTGAAGTTGCTTCTTCTTACAGCGTTCTTGCTTACTACTGTAGGTTTGATTCTCTTGGTTCAGGGTAATTTGAATGAGCAGTCTGCAAAGAAGTATAGTTGTTGGCTTAGTTCTTCGATGAAGGCTTCTGATACTTTTATTAAAGGTATATTTCCTGACAATTGTGATGTTATAAAGTTGGATAAGGAATTGGATATGCAAGGGGTCTCTATTTTGTTGCATGATACTTGGTGGATGTACGGTAAAGGGGGGTCTAATATGGCTATCGCGACAGACGAGATTTATCCTGCTGCACAGTTCAAGGTGTCTGAAGATATTGGTACTGAAGATTTGTTGGAGTATCTTTTGACTCACAAGAAAGGAAAGGCTTCTTCGATGGAGGCATCTGATTATAATTATTTACAGAAGAATGCAGTCGGTTCTACTGTTTGTTTTGACTCTAAAATAAAAGATGCTGATTTAAAGTTAAAGCCTGGTCAGGAGTATCATTTGTATTTTGCTGACCATACTGGATCCATAATCCTGGAGAATAGTGATAAGTTATTGATTATGAAAGAACTTAAGCCTAGGTCTTTTTGGGGTGAGAGTAATACTTTCTTTTGTTATAATCCATTGACAGAAGTTATTAATGAGGGTAAAATTTTGAAAGAGGTTAAGCTTTTTGGAGGTGGTTGGGCTGTTAAATAAAGGGGGGAAGATATCATGGGATTTGCTTGCGGTTATTTTGATAACTTTGGCTGTCCTTGTTACTATGCTTTTGTTTTCAGCATTCATTAGGGAGAAGGTTGTTGAGGCGTTTCAGGTTTTTGTTGGGACGATTTTTGGTGATTAAATATGGAGAGGGAATATCTTGTTGAGGGGCTGATTGTTGTGGTTGTTTTGTTAGTTCTTTTTGTAGGGTTTTTGTCTTTGTTCCCGGAGGCGAGGGAGCAGATTGAGGATTTCAGTATGGATATTCTTGGTTTGGGTTTTGCTAAAAGTCCGGAGGAGATTAAGGCGACTGTGAAGTTGGCTCGTGATTCTTTTGATTTGTGTTCTGTTGCAACTGCAAAGAATTGTGTTTGTGATGTTGAGATTGATATAGTTCCTGGGGATTATAAGATAGTTATTGATAATAGTGGTTCTGGTTCTAAGTTCATACTTCTTGATGGGAGTGATTATATTGAAGGCACTTGGGATCTTGGTGGTAGGAAGGTTGGTTTTCCTGGGACTGTTGATGACAAATATGCTTACTGTGATTTTAACAGTATGTTTGTTTTAACTTATGATTCTGGTTGGAGTTATATGGTTGAAGGTTTTGATTTTGAGAGAGTTCTTGTTTCTTCTGATGGGGTTTCTCAGTATCCTGTGATAAAGCTTGATGATGGGAATTTCTGTTTTATTGACGAGTACATGGTTGAGTATGAGCTGGATGTTGATGAGAAAGGGATTTCTCCTGAGGGTCTTGTTAAGATTGGTGAATATCTTGTTGAAAAAGGGACATTTAGCGATTATTATTCTGGAAAAAAGTTTTTTGAAAGTTTTGGTAAGTGTCAAGCGGTAGCTGGTAAGTGAATTTCAAAACTTTTAAATAGCAGTGTGCCATAAATGTTATCATGGATTTAATCACGGTTGTTGCTGTAGTAATTTTGTTGGCTGTTTATGTTTATTTTGCTTTTGCATTACAAACTGTTGCTATTAAGACAAAAACTCCTAATGCGTGGTTGGCTTGGATTCCTATTGCTAATATTTATTTGACTACTGCTATTGCACAGGTACCTTTGTGGAATTTTTTGGTATTTTTGGCTTTTTGGTTTGTGTCCCTTTTAGGAGGGGTTATACCTTTTTTAGGAGAAGGTTTTATACCTATTGTTGGTTCCATTGCTACAGCGGGGTTGACAGCTTGGTGGTGGTGGAGAATTGCTGAGGCAAGAAACAAGCAGGGTTGGCTTGGTCTTTTGATGTTGGTTCCAATATTGAATTTTGTGATTGTTGGGATTATTGCGTGGAGTGACTAATTTTTTTCTTCGAAAAGTTTAAATATGCAGTATGGCTCTCTTAATATGATGGTATCTAAAAGAGGTGAGGGACTTTCTTTGAATTTCATTATAGTTGCGATTCTAGCTTTGATTGTTCTTATTGTTGTTGCTTTGTTCTTTACTGGTGGTATTACTAAGCTTTTTGGTACTGAGCAAGATGTTTCTAAGGTTTCTTTGGATCCACAATTGAGGCTTTTGGCAGAATCTAATTGTGAGTTGCATTGTACAAATCAGAATGATGCTTATATGAGTTCAGATTCTATTCCTAAGGAGCTTGTTGAGGCAGGGTATACTGATTGTGAGAAGTTGATTGGCAAGTCATTTAGTGTATGTAAGGCGGAGAAGAGCTGTCAAAGAGCAGATCCTTTGTCAGGTGCCCAATGTACTGGGACTAATGAAATGTCATGCGAAACTGTTGATGGTTGTGTTTGGGCGTAGGCAAATGTTTATATAATTCTTTTTGCTTGTTTTAGTTATGTATAAAAGAGGAGATTTGACTTTTAGGTATCTGGTTTTGATGATTCTTGCTTTGATAGTTTTAGTTACGGTTTTGGTTATGTTTACTAACGGGTTTGATTTTTTGTTTGAGAAGTTTCGTTGGGCTTGGGATGCGATAATAAGCATGAAGCCTGCGGGGTTATGATATGGATAAGCAGGCATCTACTGAGTCGTATAGTTTTTTGATAGGTTTGGTTATAACTGTTGTTATTATTGCGATATTTATGCCTTTTATTATTAATTTATTTTCTGAGGAGCAGAATCTTCCGTATGCTCAGGAGGTATTGCTCAATATATCTGAGTTTTATAGGCAATGTTTGGCGACTGCTAAGACTGATTGTATTTGTGGTTCTTTTAATGTTTATGCAGGCATTAGACAGGAGCGTTACTCTTTATTCTTGAGTAAGATGATGGGTCAGTCTCATTTGTTGTTGACTAATTTTGGTGTTTCGCCGGATAGTGGTGGTTTGATAGACTCGGATGAGGTTCTTGCTAAGTATTCTTTTGATGAGCAGTTGGTCTGTACTTTTGGGTATGATGGTTTTGAACTTAAGGAGTTCCCTGAGAGGTATTATGAGTTGACTAACAGTTATTCTGATGAGGTCTCAATTTTTAAAACTGGTTCTGATGCTTGTGTTATAGCGGTATCAAAACCAATTGAGGAGTATGGGCGGGAATTTGCGAATTGTTATGCAGAGCTGGATTCGGATAAGTTGATTTTATTGGATTCTGGGGATGATGTTGCGTCGAAGCAGATTGCTAATCTTTTGTACCCTAAACTAATTAAGGAGGTCGGGCGTGTTGATGCATTCTTTATGGGTGATTATGATGGCCGTTCTGAGTGGTTTGATAGTGTTTATGTGAAGGAGAAAGAGGATTTTTTGGTTGGTAGGATTTTTCTTGTTCATGTGAGGACTTCTACTGATAGTTCTAAAGATTCTAAAGACAAATTCATTGTGCATTACTTGCAGGATACTATTAGTGGATCATTTGCTGAGTCTGTTGGTTTGAGGTTGCAGGCTTTATCTGGAAAGTATTATTACAACTCTGTTAAAGAGGCGGATATAACAACAGTTCCAGAGAAGTATATGTTTAATACTGAGGTGGTTTATGAAGCTAATAATGTTATTAATCCTGACGGTTTATATCTGGTTTGCGAAGATGATGAGCTTCAGATTTGCAAGGAGAAATTGCAGATTCCTTCTGTGTTTGTAGAGATTGTTGATGTTGATGATGGTTATTCAGTGTATCAAGGTCATGAGGATATTTTGGCAGAGGCTATTAAAGAGGGAGTGTTGAGTTATGTGAAGAAGCCTGCTGTTTTTGAGCCTGTGCAGAAGTCTTCTGATGAGAGTTTGTTCCAATAAGTATTTAAATTTTTAAGGGTATTCTTAATATATGCAAAAAAGAGGCCAGTTCGAGGTTCTTCAGATTTCTTTTCTTTTTGAAGTAGTTATTGCGGTTGCGATAGCTGCGTTGCTGATTTATTCTGTAGTTTCGTTTGATGTATTTTCTAAGTTTAAGAAGGAGTATGCTGATGCTGATTTGACATTGTTGATGGATCAGATTGTTTCTGCTCCCGGTGCGGTTCAGGTTAATTATCCTTTGAGTAGTAAGTATCAGGTCACGATTGATTCTGGTGTTGTTAAGATTGATACTAGCACTTCGTTTGATATTTTTTCTGATAGTTATTTGATTCTCTCTAAGGATCCTGGAGGAAATTTGGATGTGAGGAGGATTAATGAATGAGTCGTGGGCAGTTTGATCTGGGAAGGAAGGCTCTTTATATGGTGGTAGTGGTTTTTGTGCTTATTTTCATATTTTTTTATATGAGCACTTTGATGAACAATCATTTTGCTAAGACTGTTAAGGATGTTGATAGGATTTCTACAGAGATTATTGCGAGTAATTTATTGGTTTCGTCGAGTTGTCTTGCTTATGAAGATCCTAAGGTTTCAAGGACTTATATTGGTGTGATTGATTTGGAGAAGTTGACTGTTAATCTTGGTTCTTGTTTGCCTTACAATGATAGGCCTTTTAGGGTTAGTGTTGCTGGCAAGGAGATTAATTTTGGTTTGAAAGAGGGGACAAGCAGTGTTTCTCTTAAGCACCCGGTTTTAGTTAGGGATGGTGCTGATAGTTTTTATTCGGTATTGGTTGTGGAGGCCGGGTATGTTAGGTAAAAGGGGGCAGTCGGAGGATTTCTTTGCTGATTTGATTCCTGCTATTGTTATTATTGTGATTGCTTTGGTTATCGGTACTGCTTTTTCAATTTTTTATACGGGTATTGTTGATGAGGAGATTAAAATATCCTCTGAAAATTTTAATGGGGGGGATATTTTTGCTTTGTTGCATGGTCCTGTCGAGGGTTATGGTAATGTTGCTCATCTTTTAACAGTTATTGCTGATGGTTATGCTGGCGGTAGTGAAATTTTAGTCCCTGAAAGTATGGTGAGGATTGGTTCTGAGTATAGTGAGTGTGGGGAAGAGTTTGAGAGTGTTGTTGAAAAGTTCTTTGTGGGTGAGGGATGGATTATTTCGATTGTTGAGGTTGTTGGTACTGATGTTGTTTCTGAAGGGAGGGTTATTTTCAAATGTGATCATATGAACACTCTTGCGGAGCCGGCAATTCTTGTTGGGACAGGCATGCATTGGTCTGAGGTATATCTGCCTTCTTCGGGTTTTACTGCGTATAAGGTTTTGGTGGGGTGGAAGGATGAATAATCGGGGTGTGGCTATTTTATTGTTGTCTGCTATTGGTTTGCTTGTTGCTATTATTTTGTTCTTTTCGACGACTGATAAGATTCATGTTGTTGGTAATTCTACTTTTCTTGGAGAGGTTGAGGCGCAGGTTCTTGATACTTATCTTGAGGGGGAGAATTTGATGGTTTTTTTGGAGACTGCTGCTAGGATGTCTGTGGGTACAGAAGATTTTGGAGTTTCTTTTTCTGGTTATTTGAGCAAGGCGAATCGTGTTTTTGGTTTGGATCTTAAGATTGCTGATTTTGAGTTTGTTACGGATGAAACTTCAATGAGGGCTATTTGTTCTAGGGGTTTTGTTATTGAGAGCGGTCCTGTTCGTTATACTGTCGTTCCTAGTTTTATTATTTATTTGTAAGTTTTCTTATTGTATAGCTTGTTCCGCAGATTCCCCAGATGGCTACTGGTATTGCTACTGGGCGGTATTTTGTTGCCCATATCGTTGTGCTTATGTAGTATGTGCTGAGTATTATCCCTGTTGCAGCTAGGGGTATTGTGAGGTATTTTGAGATTTTTATTTTTGGTTTATTTTTTGTGTTCTTTTTTTTTATTGCATTGCTTAACGGGTCATTGGCTTCTTTTGAGTTTTGTATTTCTGCCAGTATTGTTTGTTCTAGTTCGTTCATTTTTTTATCTCCTTTTGGGGTTGGTGAATTACTTTAGCCATTCTTCAAATTGTTTCTTTGCTTCTTCTCTTGATTTGAAAACTTTTGTTTCTGCTGCTTGCAGATTCGGTGATCTTCTTGTCACTTTGAATTTTTTGCCAGTATTATTTTGGAATTCCATTATGCTTACTTTCCAATTTTTTGTGGCTGTCATTTTAGGAGGAACTCCTCTTCGCATACAGTTTCAACAAGGTGGTAGATTTTTGGTTTGTGCTTTTTGAGGGTTTCTGCGTATTTGATTGCTTCCTCGTTATCTTTGAACAGGCATTCTAGTAGGATGTTGTGTTTGCCGTGCAATTGGGTTATGCTGTTGATGTGGGTTGTGTCTATGTTTTTTAGGCTGTTTATTTTAAGAAAGAATACTACTCTTGTTAGGTACCCTATTTTTGGAAAGTTTAGGAGTGTGATGAATCTTTTTATGAATGTTTTATTTACATATATGAATTGGCTGTATGTTGTTGTTTTTGAAATTCCTAGTTTTCTGCTTATTTCAGTTATTGCGGTTCTTGAGTTTGTTCTGAGTTCGTTTAGTATTTTTTCGTGGGTTTTCATTTTTTATATTTCCTTCGTATGATAATTTCTTTTGTTTCTTTGTATCTGATTTCGTAGGATTTTATGTTTGGGTTTTCAAGTGCTGAGAAGATTTCTGGGTTTGTTAGCTCTGTTCTTTTTCCTCTTTTCCGATTGCTGATAGTGTAGTTTCTTCCTTTCAATTCGATTTCACCTTTGCCTTTGTCTAGTTCGTATAAACTTCCTCTGTAATTGAAGTAGTTTCTGACCATTAGGTCATGTAGGGTGGTTTCGTCGATTTCTATTTCAAAGTTGGGGTTTTTTTCTGTGATGTAGAATGTTTCTCCGAATAGCTTTAGTTTCCCTATGTTTTTTTCTCGCTTGTCATTGATGTCGAATATTTGTTTGTCGATTATTAGGCAGCTTGTGTTTTTGCAGTATTGCCAGAAGTCTAGTTTTTGTTTGAGTTCTATTTCTAGGCAGTTGTATTTTGCCGGTACTCCTCCGACATTTAGGTTTCTTGTTTCGAAGTAGTCTGTTATTTTGTTTTTTAGGTTTGCGGGTTTTGTTTTTCCGTTTTCAGAGAGGACATTTATGTTTGTTCCTTGTGTTGCATTTTGGCCCATTCTTTCGATTAGTTCTTCAAAGTTGATGTTTGGGTTTTCTATTTCTTGCACTGTTTCTCCGTTGAGTATTGCGATGTGTTTTTTCATGCGATATCTTTGATAGTTGCTTTTTATAACATTTGAGTAGAGAATTTCGGAAGGTTTACGGTCTCTTCGTAAGACCTCTATATTGGACCATCATAAATCTTTTAAAGAAATCGTTGCTTTGTTCTGTTATGAGGGCTTTGGTTACCGGTGGCACTGGTTTTATTGGGTCTAATATTGCTTTGGATCTTTATGGTAGGGGTATTGATGTTGTGGTGACTGGTAATGAATCTGAGCAGAAGCTTCCGGAGGGTATTAAGCGGTTGTATCCTACGGTTTATGGGATTGATTGGTCTTCTCTTGGGAAGTTTGATGTGCTTTTTCATCAGGCTGCTTTGAATGAAACTACTAATCTTGATTGTGGTGAGATGATGTTTGCGAATTATGATTCTTCTGTGAGGCTGTTTAATTATGCGATTGCGAATGGTTGTAAGAATATAGTTTATGCTTCTTCAACTGCGGTTTATGGTGATGTTCCTGCGCCTTACAAGGAGGACGGACCGGTTAATCCTTTGAATCCGTATGCTGTGTCAAAGTTGAAGCTTGATGAGTTTGTTAGGGATATTGCAGATAAGTATGATACCAAAATTGTTGGGTTGAGGTATTGCAATGTGTATGGGCCCGGAGAGAGTCATAAAGGAAAAAGGGCGTCTATGATTTATCAGTTGGCTCAGCAGATGAAGTCTGGAAAACCGAATCTTTTTGCTCCTGGAACTCAGAAGAGGGATTGGATTTATGTTAAGGATGTTGTTGAAGCTAATATTTTGGCGTCAGAAGCTAAGGAGAGTTGCATTGTTAATTGTGGTTCAGGTAAGGCTACTACTTTCAATGATATTGTTGGGTTTTTGGATGAGGTTGTGGATAAAATTATTTCATACAGGTATGTTACTCCTGGTTTAGTTGTGTCTGAAGTTGTTAATAGGGATCCGTTTTATATTAGCAATCCGTATGGGGATCGTTATCAGGATTATACTGAGTGTGATATGTCTTTGGCAAAAGATAAGATTGGGTTTGTTCCAAGGTACGGTATTAGGGGAGGGATTCGAGATTTTTATGATTCTGGTTTTCTTTTGAAATAGTTAAATATTTAAATGAGTTTGGCTTATAAGTCTTATATGAAAAGAGTGTTGATAGTTTTAGCATTGTTAATTTTAGTTAGCGGTTGTGTTCAGATGGCTGATGAAGAGGCAGCGCAGCCTCTTATTGAGGAGCCTTTGGTGGAAGAGCCGGTTGTTGAGCCTTTGGTGGAAGAGCCGGTTGTTGAGGAGCCCGTGGTTCCAATTGATAATAGGTATGAATTGAGATTTGAAGTGCCAGTCACTGTTCTGGGTAGGACTTTTGTTTTGACAGATTTAGATTCTTCTGCTACGAGGGCTGTAGTGACTATTGATGGTACTGAGATTAAGCTTATAGGTTCTCGGGAGGAGGAGATTTACAAGGATGAGTTGTCTTTGATGCTGGTCAGGTTTGAGAATTATGGTCTTAGTGATCCTAGGACTTACGCATTAACAGAGATTAAGGAGTTTTCTCTTGGGCCAGATGAGTATCTGGTTAGGAGGGATCACTCAATTAAGCTTGATGATGCTAATAAGACCGCGGTCTCGGTTAGTTATACGAAGCAGGATACTGGCGGTGTCAGGACTGCCACAGTTAATGTTGGGGGAGACAGTGAGACTATTGTTCAAGGAAGGACTGTGACTTTTGATAAGTTTAAAGTTACAAACATTAAGACCTTTACTGAGGATACGATGTATGCTCTTCTTAAGATAGTTCCCAGATGAGAGATGAAAGAGGCTCAGTTCTATAGGAAGTTAAAGAATGGTGTTGTGCAGTGTGTTCTTTGTCCGCATAATTGTGTTATAAAATCTGGGGCGAGGGGGATGTGTCATGTTCGTGAGAACAGGGGCGGTAAGTTATTCAGTTTGGTGTATGGTAATCCTTGTGCTGTTGCTGTTGATCCTATTGAGAAGAAGCCGTTGTATCATTTTCTTCCTAAGACTAAGACTTTGTCTATCGGGACAGTTGGTTGTAATTTTTCTTGTTTGAATTGTCAGAATGCTTGGATGTCTCAGAGTAGTCCGGAGGATGTTCAGCCGAAGCATCTTGCTCCGGGGGAGGTAGTTAAGCTTGCGTTGTCTACAAAGTGTAAGAGTGTGGCTTATACGTATAATGAGCCTACTGTGTTTTATGAGTATGTTTTTGATATTGCTTTGCTTGCTAAGGAGGGGGGGTTGAAGAATGTTTTTGTTACTAATGGTTTTATTAATCCTGAGCCTCTAAAGAAGCTTCTTAGGGTTATGGATGCTTTTGCTGTTGATTTGAAAGGTTTGGATGATAGTTTCTATAAGAAGATTTGTGGTGGTCGGGTCAAGCCTGTTTTGGATACTTTGAAAGCAGTTAAGAGGAAGCATCTGGAGATTGTAGTTTTGCTTATTCCCGGATATAACGATAGTTCTGTTAAGGTGAGGAATCTTTGTTTGTGGATTAAAGAGAATTTGGGGGCTGAGGTTCCTGTGCATTTTTCCAGGTATTTTCCGTGCTATAAACTGAAAGCAAAATCAACTCCTATTGAGACTGTTATGGGTGCTGAGAAGATTGCTTCTGATGTTGGTTTGAAGAATGTGCATGTGGGGAATGTTTAGAAAAATAAAAGGTGGACAGCTTTCATGATTTCCCGCACGAAGTGCAGTACCGTCATAAACGTGAGTCTGTTTCACTGCGGTGTTCGAAATGGGAACCGGTGGGACCAAACTGCTTTGACCGTCCAAGCCTAAAAGATAGCTGGTTATTTATAAAGCTTTCTATCGTTTTTTAATGCTGGATTTGGTCTTGAAATGCCTTTATTTTGTGTTTATCTGCTAGGGTGCGTTTGGCTATACAGGTCCCCGAATACATTGTCTGGGTCAGTCTTCTGTTTCACATTTTCATAGTTCTTCTTGTTCCAGAGTCCCCAGAATTCGTCTTCTGTGTAGAAGTTGTGGGATAT
>JAZDPJ010000031.1:0-8707 GCA_043797705.1 archaeon | reverse complement strand
CCTGTATCGTATTTCGTGTCTTTTGCTATTAGGTGTATGTTGTTTAGTGTTTCAAGTATGCTTCCGAGCAAAGAAACATCTTTTATCATGTGTTTTATTTTTCCATTTTCTATTAGGTATCCTTCTTTTGCATTGAATAGGAAGTCTCCTCCGGCTGTGTCTACTTGTCCGCCTTTTGATCCTTTCAGGTAGTACCCTTTTTTTATTGATTGTAGCATTTCTTCGAATGATGAGTCTCCTTTGTTGATTGCTGTGTTTGTCATTCGGGGGATTACTCTCATGCTTGAGTCTTGGCTTCTGCCATTTCCAGTTGGAGATTTGTGGTATGTTGCCGCGGTTTCTCTGCTGTGTAGGTAGTTTTCAAGGATTCCTTTGTTTATCAGTATGGTATGGCTTGCTTTTATCCCTTCTGAGTCTACTGGGGCGTATCCCCATTCTTTTATATTGCCGTCGTCGTAGATTGTGATGTTGTCATTTCCTATTTTTTTGCCTATTTTTCCTGCAAAGATCGAACCTCCGTTTTGTACTAGGTCTGCTTCGCATGCATGCCCGACTGCTTCATGTGCAAATACTCCTCCGAGATATTGGTCCACTATTGCTTTTGATATCCCTCCTTTTGCGTGTTTTGCTTTTAGCATCATTTCTGCTTTGTTCATTGATTCGTTTACTGTTTTTTGTGCTTCAGCCATGTGCTCATAGCCTGCGCGTTTCCTTAGCATTTCAAAGAATTGTTCTGTTCTGTTTCCTTGTTTTGCATATGCTACTGATAAGAGGCCTATTCTTGAGTCGTTTATTGTTATTGAGCTGCCTTCTGAGTTTTCAAATGTGTGTTCTATTAGCTTATCATTGTATATTAAGTTTAGAGAACTGATTTTTTTGTAGTTCCTTCTTCTGTCTAATGATAGGAGCATTGCCTTTTTGTCTGCAATGTCTATTTCTCTTGGGTCGTCTACATATTCTGCAGCTATTAATTGTCTTACTGGCTCAAAATTTTTGATTTTGATGCTCTGTTTTAATGTTCTTGCGTTTTTTATTGCTTTGGCGATTAGTTTTGGGAATTCTGGTTTGTAAGAGTATGCTATTCCCCAGGAGCCTTTGCATAAGAGTCTTACTGAGTATAAGTTAAGTTCTCCTTGTGATAGTTCTTTTACTGTTTTGTTGTTTATGTCTATTGTTGTTGAGGATATTTTTGTTTTTAGTATTTCTGCGTAGTTTGCTCCTTTTTTTATTGCGAGCTTAGAATTGTTCATATATGAGTTATTAGGTTATAGATATAAAAATGTTTGCAAGCAAAATTCTTTTACCACTACGGGTTTACTACACTTTTAAATATATAGTGACTGCATAAAATATTTTTCATTATATGTCTCAATATAGATAAATGTTTTTAAAGGTGTTAGCCCTGTGTATTTCCATTGAGGTAATTTTTTATGAAAGATTATAAGACAACAATAAAAGATATCATTTCTAAATTTACTCAGCACTCGAGCAGTGTTTTTTCTCAGAAAGTTTTTTCAGAGGCAGGAGAATTCGGTATTGGAGAGGGTATAGTGAACGAGAACATTAAGTTATTGAAAGATGAGAAGTTTATTCATGAGCCGATCCCTGGTCTTTTAAAGCGTCAGTAAGGTCCTATTAAGCGTAATGTTTAAATACCAACTTTGGTTTTTTTTAGCCAGGAAAGGGCCCATAGCTCAGCCTGGTCCAGAGCACTGGTCTTATATGACCGCCTTTGGTACATTCTAAGAAAGCCAGGGGTCCCGAGTTCAAATCTCGGTGGGCCCACTCCTTGTCCCATAAATCTTTTATAGTTTACTCACCCTTGTAAATGTACATGGTTAAACTTATTTGTTATAATATTGAATATTGTGAGGGGATACTGGGGCATTGGTATGAATATCTGAAAATTTGGCGGATATTTTTCCCTCCAAAGGGGCTGGATCAGAAGATTGTCAGTGAATTCAAGAAATTAAAGCCGGATATTCTTGCTTTGGTAGAGGTTGACACTGGTTCTTTCAGGGCAAAAAGTAACAAAGCTAATTTTTTTAAGAAAAATTTAAGCATGATAAGTATCGCAAAGAAAGTAAAATATCCTATTGAGGGATGGATGAGCTTAATGCAGCATTTACCGATTCTAAACAAGCATGCGAATGCTATATTAGGCAAGTATAAGTTCCACAATGTCCATTACCATTTTTTTAATAAAGGTGTTAAGAGGGTTGCCATTGAAACAACGATTATGTGCCCTAAAAAAGTAAGTATAGTTTTATGCCATCTTTCTTTGGGGAGAAAAACACGCAAGGAACAGATTGATGAACTTATCAAGATAGTTAACTCTATCAAGAACCCGGTTATGTTGATGGGGGATTTTAATACTTTTAAGGGTGAAGATGAGTTAACGAAGTTATTGGGAAATACTTCTTTGAAGGATACATCAAGATTGAAAAATCCGACATATCCTGCGTGGAATCCTAAGAGGAGGTTGGATTACGTGTTGACTTCTTCTAATATTAAAGTAAAGCAGTATAAGGTGTTAAATTACGAATTTTCTGATCATAGGCCGTTATTTGTGGAGTTTAAAGTAAAATAGGTGTGACTCTTATAGATACTTCAGGGCACTGCATATTTAAGAGGGGTTATTTCCGGCCTTTTTTGAAAGATGAGACATAGTCTTCAAAGCGTTTCCTAAGCGTCTTATTTCGCATTTTTAGGGCTATGAAGGTGAATATGGTTAGCATGATAACTAGCATTGCAATCGCAATTGTGATGTTCTGGGTGATATTTGGTTCTTCTTGTACATTTGTTTCGTTTATTAGCAAGGATAACTTTGATTGGTTAAAGAGTCTTTCAGTGGGTTCTTGGATTGGCTCTTCTATTAGTATCGGTTCTGTTAGTGTTATTTTTAGGTGTATTGTGTCTGAGTATCCTTCATCAGAGCTAACCTCAATATCTCCCTCATACAGACCAGGTGCAGCTGTTTTATCTTTGTTCACCCATACGAATTGTTCAATGCTGCCTGTGATAGCTAGTGTTTGTATTTCTTGGACTTTTAGTTCCGTTACTTCTGCTAGGTTTCCTGTTAGACTGAATTTCAGATTATGAATCTCTTTGTTTATTGTGCTTTTTATCGTGAGTGGATCTGAGAATGAGGTGTATTTGCTTGCTTGTTTTTCTACTAACCCCTGTCCTTCAAATTTGAGTTCTCCGGTTGTTGCAGGTTCAGTGGTTATAGGTTGTGGAGTTTCAGGTTCAGTTGTTGTCTCTGTTGGTAAGACTATTTTGATAGTGTAAGTTCTGTTTAGGTAGGTTAGGGAGATGCTTTGTTCAGAATCCAATCCAGTATATTTAACAAATGCATTTTTTGTTTCTCCGGGATTTATTTCTAGAGAGTCTCTTACTGGTTTTAGTGATTTGTGTGAAGTTGTTATGTTCACGGTTACAGTATCTGCTGCATAGTTGTGCAGTGCTATTTTGAATTCATCTTCAGAGGGTTTGATTGTGAAGATTGCTGGATCCACAGAGACTCCGAGTTCATTGGCAATTATTATTTTTGTAGATAGTTCAAAATCTTGTAGCACATCTTCAATTATTCTTTGGTCTTTAGCAGTTAGGTAATAGTCTCCATGATCAAGGTTTGTTGGTATGTTAAAAGAGACAAATGTTTTACCATCTAATTTTAATGCTAGGAATCCTACAAGTATTTTGTTGGTTTGGTTGTCTTGCAGGGAAAGTTTTGATAAGTCAAAGTTATTCATGGTTACTTCAGCTTGCACTGTTTCGCCTAGCCAGTATTCTTGTTGAGATGTTGTTATCTCCTCTGCAGAAACATAGCTAATCAGCAATAGAAAGATTACTGGTATGAGGAATTTTGGTGATATCATTATCATTTGCGAAGCAGTTTTCTTGCTTCTTCTAGAGACTTCTTTAGTTCAGAGTCTGAGGTTTTTGCTGCAGGTCTTGCTGTTGGTTGCTGTGGGAGTGTTCTTCCAAAGGTTGATCCGGTTCTTGCTCTGAATGGGCTTTGTTTGGCCTGTCCTCCGGCAGGTTTTTTGAATTTGTTATACGCTAAGTATCCGCCAATCCCAACCAATGCAACTATCAGTATTATGACCATTATTGTTCCGAATCCTATCCCTCCTCCTTCTTCGCAGTCATCGGGGCAGGTTTCAGCATCTTCATCAAAGTCGCAGAATCCGTCTCCGCATTCGCTTGCTATTTCTTCTTCCTCTTCTTCTTTTTCACAGTCATCAGAGCAGGAGTAGTAGTCTTCAGAGTCATCGCATATGTCGTCTCCGCAGTAGCAGTCTGTGCAGCTGTCTGCTGTTTCTCCGTCTGTTGTGTCGCATGTATTATCAGAGTTGCATACTGTGGATGTACGGAATACTGAGCAGTCTATGCAGCTGTCTGCTGTTTCTCCTAAATCCTCATCGCATAGGTAGTCAAAGTTGCATATTTTTGCATCCGCATCAGGGTCAAAGTCTTTTACAGTTTCAGGTGTTAGTGCCGCATTTCCAAATGCGGAGTATAGTATCATTGCTGTGTCTTTTGCATTGTTGCCCCAGCTGCCGTCTGTGTCCTGCTTGGATGTTAGCCAGCTTTTTGCTGTTTCGACTTTTTCAGGGTATAGCTCGCTTTCATCTAGCGCTAGTAAAGCTAGTCCTGTGTCGTAGAAGTTTTTGTTGAAGCTTCCGTCTGCGCTTTGTCTGCTTTTTATCGCGTCTATGTATTTTTCATTTTTTGTTAGGAATGACAGGTATAGGAGTGCGTTGTTTAGTATGCTTGTTGAGTCATAGTTTTCTGTTAAGTATAGGTTGACATTAGATGAACTGCCTACACGATTTAGTGCCCAGGCCGCGTATAGTGATGCTTCTTTGTTGCAGGGTCCGGTTGCGGTTCTGCTGTAGCATCCATTTGTCACTCTCAGGTCTGCAACTGCTCCGAATGCTGTGTTGATTATGTAGTATTTGTTGTCAGAGGAGTAGACTAGTGTTATTATTGGTGTGTCTGTTAGTGCAGAACAGTCTACTGTGAATGTCATCCCCGGAGAGCTTCTTAGAAGTCCAGATTGATAGCATGTTTCTATGTCTAGGAAGTTGCTGTTGCTGCATCCGGGAAATTTGCCTGCTTCGACTTTGATAGTTTGCTCAAAGGTCTGGTTTTTTCTTTCATAGCTTATCTTGCAGTCCCCTGATCCTTCAGTTGAGATTTCTATCAGCCATTTTCCAGCGGTTGTTGATGCAACTTGTGCTCCTTCAAGCCATGTTTGTACAGCTTCTGCTTCAGGCATTATTAGGCCATTTAGCAGCATTAGTACCAGTGCTGTGTCTTTGACTCTGCAGTCTCCTACAGGGAAGCAGTTTTGTGAGTCTTTTTGTGTTAGTATCCAGTCTGCGGATAGTCTTGCTGAGCTGTCGTATCCTACCTTGCTTAGTGCGAGTCCTGCTAAAGCTGTGGTTGCTACATCGCTGCCGTAGTTTCCGTTTGCTGCTTCATCTACAAGCCAGTCGTATCCTGCTTGTTCTGGGGATGTAGTTATTGGTTCATCGGTAGCATCTTCTAATTCGTCTTGTGCTGATGCAAATCCCAGTGTTAACATTAATATCAAGAAACCTGCAAATATCACTCTTTTTTCCATGTATGTATCCTCTTTTCAAGTGTTTAGAGAATAACCAAATTTAAAAAGTTTTCTGCAATAGGTTTCTTTATGAAGCTGCTTAAAAACAAGATTTTTCTTGCCCATGGTAAGCGTTCGGTTGTCTATTTAGCAAAGTTAGGGAGTAAAAAGGTTGTTGTGAAGGAGAAGCGTGCTGGCAGTGAGGCAATCAATCGCATGGAGAACGAGGCTTATTGGTTAGAAAGGTTAAACAAGGTAGGTATCGGACCGAAGATTTATTCTTATGGCATTGATTTTGTTGTTATTGATTATGTTCCTGGTTTGCGTATTCTTGATTGGATTCCTAGGCATGGCGAGAAAAAGATTAAAGTTGTTTTATTGGATGTCCTTAAGCAGTGCAGGAAGCTTGATGGGTTGAAGGTTAACAAGGAGGAGATGCACAATCCTTACAAGCACATCATTGTTAAGGGGAAGAAGGTGACTTTGATTGATTTTGAGCGTTGCCGTAATGTTAGGAGTCCTCAGAATGTCACTCAGTTCTGTCAGTTTCTGATGTCAAGGAAGCTGTCATTGATGCTTGAGAGGAAAGGAATTAGTTTTAAGGATATGATCAAGGTATTGAAGGATTACAAGAAGAATGCGTCTGAGAAGAATTTCGAGAGGATTCGTGAATCATTAGGTTTATAATATTTATTGGGCTAGTTATGTACTATGAAAAAGCAGAGGAAAATCAAGGTTGAGAAGCAAAGGAAGATTGCGAAGGAGAGAGTTGAGAGGCTGTTGGATCTTGCTTCTTCTGCCAGTCAGAAGCTTGCTGATCGTTATGTTACGCTTGCTCGTAAGATTTCCATGAAGGTTAATTTGAGGCTTCCTTCCAGTTTGAAGAGAAAGTTTTGCAGGAATTGTGGCACTTATTTCAGGCCGGGCGTTAATTGTCGTGTGAGAACTCGTAACGGTAAAATTGTTTACTACTGTTTTAATTGCAGGAAGACTTACAGGATTCCTTTTTTGAAAGAAAAGATAATTTCAGAACCAGATTCTCCTTCTTAAGGTCTTATCAGGGCACAATTGTTTATACAATCCTACCCATTCGTTCTTTACAAATCCTCTTTCCTTTCGCAGCAATGGCCCTAGCCCTCTTGCTTTCAACTCCCTGCGGACAACTCCTCCTGCGTGTGGGTGTTTGTACTTTTTAGGCAGTGGGGAGCTGAATCCATGGCTGTAATGCACTATTTCGTGTGCTAGTGTGAGGTCTATGATATACTCTGGTATCGCTTCCTCTTTGAACAGTCCGTTTATTACTATCTCTGTGTCTTCATTCTTCAGTTTCTTGATATGTCCGAACTTGTTCTTCCACCGACCTAGAAACCTTACTCTGACATTGTTCATTCTAGTTACATCAGGAAATGCCATTTCCCAGATCTTTTCAAATCTGTCTTTTAACCATACTTCATCTCTCATAAGAACAATTAGAAAGAACTTGTTTAATTAGTTTTTCTTGAATTAGTACCCACTTTACCTATATACCTCTCTTTTTGTTTGTTCTATTGTTCTTCTGCAGAGTTCTTTTAGGGTTTTTAGTTTTTGGTCTTCTATGCTAGTTTCTGTTCCATATTGGAAATTTTCTCTCATTTGTATGATGTTGCTTTCTTGTGAAGTTTCATGCTCTTCTGGTTCAAAGGCAGTTATTATGTCTTTGTCAAGTTTTATTTTATTTTCTTCTTTTAGTTTTTTTATTAGGGCTATTGTGCATTCTTGATTCCTTGATTCATAGCCGAATTTGGTGATTATGGCAAGAAAGCAATGGTAGATGGTATAGAATGCTGCATTTACTGACCAGTCTGTTAATCTTGCCTTTTCAGCTGTGATTATAGCTAGAGCATTATGTTCTGCTTTTATGATATGTTTCTTTGCTTCTTCTATGTCCGGCTCAATTTTAATTAAGCCTCTATGTTTTCTGCTTTGTGCTAGTTCCTTCTTTGCTTTTTTTAAACACCATTTGATTTTGTTGTCTGTTTGTTTCATTTTTTATCAGATCTACGACTGTTTCAAAGCCTGAGAGTATTATTCCTTCTTTTATTGCGCTTAATAAGACCTTGTCTTTTTTATTGATGTTTTTTACAAAATCTCCGGAAGTTTGTTTTAGTGGGTGTATTTTTTTTGTTAATATCTGGTTTTTGAGTTTGATTATTTGATTGATTTTTTTGTTGTTTTCTAGTTTTAGTATTATGAGGATGTCTATGTCTTTTGCTTTTTCTTCTGATTTTAGGATTGATCCGAAAATGATAATTGCTTCGCTTAATTTGGATATTTCTTTGAATTCATTTTGCCATCTCGGTTTTTGTTTTGCTTCCTCCATAAGAAAGAGTTCAATATGTTTTACTGCGTAATCGTCATCTAGTTTTGTTTTGTAGAATATTGCCTTTCCGAGTCTTTTGCTTTCAAGGATGCCTATTTTTTCAAGTTTCTTTAGTGCTTTGTATGCCCCGACTCTGGTCATCCTGATTTCTTTTGAGATAGAATTGGCATTGTAGTGATTGGCTGTATCTTTGAATATTTTTATTGCTATTTCTTTTTCTTTTTCAGTTATTGTTGCCATCTTATATGTTAACCAATAGTTACTATATGTTAACTAATAGGAACTATATAAACCTTTTTGTTAGCCATTTATCATCTCTCATAAGTATAACTAAAAAGAACTTGTTTAATTAGTTTTTCTTGAACTTAGAGATATCATCAATAAGATCAATGTGCCCCATGAATAGTGCTCTGCAGCAGTATCTCTTCAATCCTAGGTCATCCATTACTTTTTTGGGGTTTTCACCTTTTGCTACTTTTTCTTTGTACTCTTCCCAAAGGTGTGCTACTGGTTTGCCGCAGCTCATGCATCTTATTGGAATCATCATTTTATTAGCTAATTTTGAGATATACTATTTAAATGTTACTATTTGTGGTACTTGTTAAGCTAAAGTGTGGTCTGTAGTGTATGGTATGTGTTTTTTCCTTGTTTTTGCCATGTTGAGATGAGACTCATCATGATTTCGTAGTTTTTCATTCCGAGGTCGCTTCGTAGGCATCCTATGATTTTTCTTA
>JAZDPJ010000028.1:0-2203 GCA_043797705.1 archaeon | reverse complement strand
GTACAATCCTGCAAATCCTACAACTCCAAGTAAAGGACTAATCATCATTAAAGGTATTGAATTGTTAGAAGTTAATAAAGATTACTAAAAAATCTACAATTAGTATAATTTACGGAAACTTCGAAAAATCATTTCTAAATTTAGTTAACGACATAAGTAAGTTATAAAGTTTTGCGTAAAAATATGGTCTTTCCAAAAGGTTTCCAGAGCTCCTTGCATTGATTCTATTGTTTTGAAATGCTGTGATTTTGTTACAGCATTTTTTGTGACTTTCCAGCATGTTTCAATGGGATTGAGTTCTGGTGAGTATGGTGGTATGTGTTCAACAGCAATCCATTTAGATTGTTCTTCTAGTAGGCTTTTTACATACTCTGTTTTGTGGAATCCTGCGTTATCGAGTATGAATACATATTTTTTGTTTGGGTCTAGCCAAGCAAAAAGGCCATCTAGAAAAGCAGAGAATGTTAGGCTGTTTTGCGAATTGAAGAAGTCATAGTAAAATTTTGATGAGCTTGTTAGTGCTCCAAAGACTGTTATTTTTTTGTTGCTCCAAAAGAAAACTCCTTTTGGTTTCTCCCCTTTTGGAAACCAAATCCTCTTATAGCTAGTTTTAAGTTGAAAACTGGCCTCATCAATAGAAACTAATTCATAACCCACATACTTCGTCTCAATTTTTTTTTAAACTCATCACGAAAATTATCAACTTTCTCTTGATCATGCCTAAGATGTTGAGGTCTTGGTGTAATAAGAGAAAAACCTAAGCGATGCATTATTCGTTCAATATGTCGCATCGAATAATCTTCACCAACCTCTTGATGAACAATTTTCTTCACTTGCTTTGTACTTACCGAACAATATTCACTGTTCGCAGACCGAATTTTAACAAGGATCTTATCCTTAAGTTGACTCAAATTTTCTTTGCTCAACTTCGTCGGTCTTCCACTTCGCGGAAGAGTATGTAATGTTCTGCCCCTTTTGAAGCGCAGGAGCCATTTATGCACGGTTGGTTGACTACAACCAAGCAAGCTAGCAATTTCCTGCTGATTTTTCCCTTGTTCATGTAACTTAACAATAAGTTCCCGTTCTTTTATAGATATCATAAAAGAAATAGAAGACCCACTACTATTTATAATTTACTTATGTCGTTAACTATATGTGGCTCTGTAGAAAGTTATAAAGATAGAGCCACCCTTTAAGGAATTTATGACAATACCAAAAAGGGGTGATTCTATCAATGGTTAAACAAATTTTTAGTTATAATAAACTTATCGATAAAACTCGTGCGCTTGTTGCACGAGCTAGGGTGCCTAGGCACTGGAGTAAGACAAAAAATGAGAAATTTGATGTTCACACAGTTTGTGTATTGTTTATTCTGTTTCAAATTGAGAATAAAGACTACCGTCTATTTTCTGCTTGGCTAGAGATAGCTCCAGCTCTTGGTTTGTTAAGCGTACCTCATTGGACTACCCTACAAAAAGCTTTTGCTAGGCTTCCTCCGTGTTTACTGAGAAAGCTTATGCAGATTGCAGGAAAGTGCAAAGATAAGATTGCGGCACTTGATCCAACATATTACCAACTCACAAATCCCAGCAAAGGATATTGCAAAAGAATAAAGAGAGACCCTACAAAAGACAAATTACGCAAAGCAACAATTATCGTAGGCACAAAAAGCAAAAAAATTCTCGATGCATTTATCCGTGCCAAAGAACGGCACGGAATGAAAGACATACCACATATTGCAAAAGGAGGAAGCTTCAAAAACAGAATAATATTAGCTGATAAAGAATTTGACAATGAAAAATTCCACCAAACAGTAGAAGACACAGGAGGAACAAAAAGCATTGTTCCTCTCAAATACGCAAATGTCCCAATACACAGAACAAAAGGAAAACACAGAAAACAACTCAAAAGAGAAGGAATACAACCCTTATACACTCAAAGAAGTGCAAGTGAAGCAAATAATAGCGCAGTCAAAAGACGGTTCTCATCAGTCCTAAAAGGCAAAAGCTTCTGGCAACAAGCCCGAAGCTTTTATGGCAAATATTTAGCATACAACCTAATGATAGACATACTATCATTAATCAACCAAACTTTCTACAGAGCCGTGAGTATTTATTTTGTTTTAAATGCTTCAGCTATTTGTTCTGGTTTCCATCCGCTTTTCAGCAGTCCTTTTTTTATTTCTTTATCAGGCATTTTCTTT
>JAZDPJ010000004.1:0-4088 GCA_043797705.1 archaeon | reverse complement strand
TAAATTGAGGGAGCAGGTGAGGTCTTGTTTTACTAATGAGCGGGGTCCTGGCGATTTGCCGTTGAAGCGGTCTGATAAGCCTATTAAGGGGATTATTGTTCCTCATGCAGGTTATGAGTTTTCTGGTCCTTGTGCTGCTTGGGCGTATAAGGAGTTGGCAGAATCTAAGGTTTCAAGTACTTTTGTGATTATTGCTCCGGATCATAATGGGCTGCATGAGTTTCCTACTACGACAACAGAAGAGCTAAAGACTCCTTTGGGTGTTGTTCTTGTTGACAAGTCTTTTGTTACGAATTTGCAGAAAAAATGTTCATTCCTTAGGGTTGATAAAATCTCTGAACACGCAATTGAGGTGCAGCTTCCTTTCTTGCAGGTCACACAGGCTGATGTTAAGGATTTGAGAGTTGTACCGATTGTTGTTCCTTCGATGGATTATTATAGGGAGTTGGCTGAGGCTATTTTTGAGATTGATAGTGAGGCTGTTATTATTTGTTCTACTGATTTGACTCATTTTGGTCCGCAGTTTGATTTTGTTCCCTTTAAGTATAAGGTTGAGGAGAATTTGAAGGAGTTAGATATGGGTGCTATAAACTTTTTAGAGAAGCTTGATACTGATGGTTTTGTTAAGTATGTTCGCAGGACTTGTGCTACTGTTTGTGGTGCTAATGCTGTGATTGTTGCTTTGGAGGCTATGAAGCTTTCTTTGGCTGATACTGGTGAGTTGCTGAGTTATTATACTTCTTCTGAGGTTACTGGTGATTGGGTTAATTCTGTTAGTTATTGTTCAATGAGGTTTGAGTGATAGTTCGTAAGTGTCCAAGATGTGGGTCTGAGGATATTGGTTTTGAAACGGGTTTTGTTACGGGTCAGTATCATTGCAAGGATTGTGGTTATGTTGGTCCTATTGTTTTGGAGGAAGAGGTTGATTAATTCTCTTTTTTTCTGCATTTATCAATTAGGTCTTTAGAGGGGATGTGTGCTTCATCTATTTCATCTAAAAGTTCGTAGTGTACTGAAGTTGGGTGATAAAATAAGTGGATTATTGCTCCATGATTTTTTGCTTTCTTTATTGCAGGTATAAAATCTGAGTCTCCAGCAATTAGGATTGCGTGTTGTATTTGTTTTTCAAAACACATATCTGCGATATCCAAAGACATTAAAATATCAACCATTTTTTGTTTGAACTTTCCCCCGACAAATTGTAACTTTCCTAGTTTTACTTCAAATCTTGGTAGTCTTTTGATTTTGTTTACAAATTTTTGCATTTCAGCATATCTTACTTTATCTGATTTATTATCTCTTCTTACAAATGGCATACAATGGTAAAAGTAAGTTCTTAAACGTTTTACTTCTAGTGTTTTACAGATTATTTCACAGAGTTTATTATAATCAATATCTGTTTCATTAAATTGGTCTTTTAGGATTCTATTAAGATATCCGCCATCAATGTATATTGCTGTTTTTTCCATAGTTCTTTCTATCTCTTTTAATTTGGGTATTAAAGACCACCGTTCAGCGGACGAATCCGCGAAGGGTGGCGAAGATAATAATTAGTAAAATAACTTTGAATTTATAAGCTTTTCCAGGGGTTTTTCGGAAGGTTTACGGAGGATGTTTAGATAAAATCTTTGATGTTGTGTTTTGAGAAGTCGTATATTATCCAGAGTGTTAGTAGTATTGCGTCTATTCCTACTACTATTGTTGATCCTATTTCTGTTCCGGGGATTAGGTTTAGTCCGTATCTTGCTATTGATATTGGGTAGAAGGGCATTATTGTTCCTATGAATACGAAATCTAGGGGTAGGTGTATTAGGTATCCGAATGTTATTGCTAGTGTTCCCCATGCGAACTTTTTTGAAAACTTGTACGCAATTAATGCAATTATTATTAGCAGTAAAGGTATGAATAGTGTGTGGGTTATTGTTCTGTGCACTTCGCTTAGTGGTGTTCCGAATAGTGTGTGTAGTATCCAGTACACAGCGACATCGATGTCTGGCAGTATTCCTCCGAATCCAGCTAGCACAACATAAAAGAGTGGGAACTTTTTCTTTGCTATATAGTTTCTGTAGATATCAAGTAGGATTATTGGTACTAGTATATGTGCTACTGCGTTGACCATGTGTTATTTAGAAGCTTTTTGACTTTTAAGTTTTGCTAAAATAATTTTTCCAGTACATCTATCGTGAACAGTATTATTGCGTTTGTCTGTGCTTTGGTGGGGTAGAAGGTTCTTTGTTTCTTGTGTACGGAGAATATTCTTACTTGGTTTACTAGGTGTATCTGTTGTGATAGGCCGGGGTCGAGTTCTACTCCTTTTTCCATTAGTTTTGCGATTAGGTTTCCTAGTCCGATTCCTGGGTTTTTTTCTAGTATGTCTTGTCCTGTTGCTTCGTAGTATTTTCTGTGCAGTGAGGTTTCAAGTAGCCTTCCGCACAGGACAACTGCGCTTCTGTAGCATCCTGCGTTGTGGCATTTTTTTATTTCTTGTATGTCTGCTTCTATTTCGGATTTTATTTCTGCTGGTAGGTTTGGTATATTGAGTTCTAGTTCTTTTTCTCTTTTCATTACAGTTTGGGATATTGTGGTTTTTAGTTCTGACAGTTGTTTTAGGAGTTCTGTCTTGTTTTCTTTTTCAAAGCTTTTGCTTAGTTGTAATACTTGTGATTTTGCTTTTAGTGTGTTTTCGTCTGTTGGTAGTTGTGATAGCTTTTTTTGTAATAGTTTGATGTCTCCTATTATTACGCTTCCGAGGTTTGCTAGTTTGTTTTTTTGAAAGTCTAATTTTATTGTTGGTTTTGTGTTTAACTGAATATCATTTTCTACTGCTGTCTTTACATTATTTTCTATTTTTGTGATTATTTCGTTTAGCATGTTTTTTACTCGTGTTTGCAGGTTTTTATAGTTTTGGTCAGGATTTCGCTCACGCTTTTATAGGTATCCTATTTAGTTTTTCTGGAGATACCTCCTATGGAGATAAGGGCATTTCAATGTATAGGCTGTGACTGGAAAGTTTTATAAGTATTGACCGCTATATATCTGTGTATGGATAAAAGAGGTATTTCTCCGTTGATTGCTACGGTGTTGATTATTGGTTTTACTGTTGCTCTTGGGGCTATTATATTTCTTTGGGCTAGTGGTTTTGTTGATGATGTAAAAGAGGGTACGACTGCTACTAGTGAGAAGTCTTCTAGTTGTGCTGTTACTAATCTTAAGTTGGAGGGTATTGAGCAGACTGCTCCTAATAAGTTGAAGTTTTTGTTGGAGAATATTGGTCAGTCTGATGTTGATAGTGTGATTGTTCGTATTACTGGTGATAAGGGTGTTGCTAGTGTTACTAAGCCTGGTGTTAGCAGTGCTGGTAAGAAGGCTTTTCAGGCGGATTTTGATCCAGCTGTGGTTGGTGTGATTACTGGTGTTGAGGTTATTCCTAATATTAAGGTTGGTGGCAAGTCTGCTTCTTGTGCTCCTGGTATTTCTTTGTCTGCTAGTGTTCCTGAGGAGAGAGTGGATCAGTGGGCGGATAATTGTGGCAATGGTGCTATAGATGAGTGGGAAGAGTGTGAAGGTGATAATCTCGGTGGTTGGCAGTGCACTGATGGCGGTTATGCTGGCGGTAATCTAAAGTGTACTGGTTGTATTATTGATGTTAGTGAGTGCACTGAGGGGACTACTTGCGGTAATTTTGTTTTGAATGTCGGTGAAGAAGAGTGTGATGTTGATATGAATCATAATCCTTTGTTTGCTGGTTTGCCTGAGGGAGAGATTGCGACTTGTAATCTTCTTGGTATGACTGGGGGTGTTTTATACTGTTCTAGTCTTTGTTTGATTGATACTTCTGAATGTAGTGGGGAGCCTTCGCTTTGCGGTAATGGTGTTAAAGATGAATTTGAAGAGTGTGATGGTGCTGATCTTGATGGCAAGGATTGCGTAAGTTTAGAATTTATTGATGGCTCTTTAAGTTGTACTCCCAGTTGTAAATTTAACACCGATTATTGTATGCTGCTTGGGATAGGAAGTGCGGCTTCTTTCTGTGGTAATGGTGAGATTGAAGGTTTAGGGTGGACTCCTGAAGAAAAATGTGATGGAAC
>JAZDPJ010000026.1:0-5334 GCA_043797705.1 archaeon | reverse complement strand
TTTTTCTGTATGGATTCTAGAGAAAAAGGATTTGATATATATGTTGACACATCAATAAAATGCAGACACATGATTTTAGGCAGACCCTGGTGCTGGGAAGACATGCTGTCCGGCAAAATATAGACCCAAAGTTTATATATCTGCTTTCCTTAATTCTAAATTAAGGCCCCTATGACAAGCAGTACAGTAATAGAACTAAGAGAAGTTTGGAAAACATACAGGATGGGTGAGGTAGATGTACATGCCCTTCGCGGATTAAATGTCAAAATCAAAAAAGGAGAATTTGTAGCAATACAAGGACCTTCAGGAAGCGGGAAATCAACATCCATGTTCTTAGTCGGATGCTTGGACACCCCAACAAAGGGAAAAATTTTTCTGGAAGGAAAAGACATATCCACCCTAACTGAATCAGACCTATCACAGATACGGGGAAGAACAATAGGGTTCGTATTTCAACAGTTCAACCTCCTACAAACACTAACAGCACTGCAAAATGTAGAGCTACCCATGATATTCCAAGGAGTTCCAATAACAGAAAGATTAAAAAAAGCAAAAGAACTACTAACTTTAGTAGGTTTAGGCGCACGTATGGACCATAAGCCCACGCAATTAAGCGGCGGAGAAATGCAAAGGGTGGCCATCGCAAGAGCATTACTAAACGACCCGAAGGTAGTACTTGCAGATGAACCCACAGGAAACTTAGATTCCAAAACAGGAGAAGAGGTCATCAAGTTTTTCCGCAAACTGCACGAAAAAGAAAATAAAACAATAGTGATGGTCACACACGATAATAATATCGCAAAACAAGCAGACAGAATAATCCGATTGAAAGACGGATGCGCAGTCTGAAAAAAAGAGGCAATGATGAACTACAAAAAAATTGCGTTAGTTTTCTTAGTATTACTACTAGCTGTAAGCATGGTATCTGCAAGAGAAACAGTACTTTCAAAAGCAAATGAACTGAGGATAGACTTGCTAAGATACGATCCCTCGCCAATTGAACCTGGAAAACCTTCAGACATATGGTTTGAAATAACGAACCTTGGAGACGAGGATATAAATAACTTTGAAATAATCCTGGCCGGAGGCAGCACTGGTTTATTAAAATCCGGCGTAGAAACCCTAAACTTTGGAAGACTAAAAGCAGGAGAAAAAATAACATTCGCATTCACAATAACACCTAACTCAGAAATTATAGACGGAGACTATAACCTTAATCTAGAATACTTCTCAGCAAAACTGGACCAACTAACAAGCGAACCATTCACAATAAAAGTAAAAAGAGTAAACAGAGATGTGTCTGCAACAAGCACAAAGATAACCACAACAGAAATCGACACAGGAATGCTAATTCAAGGAGAAACCTCGAAGTTAACACTGACCGTATATAACTCGGCAGACCACATAATGAAAGACATAACAGTAAGTCTTGATCTAAGTTCAAGTGACATACCCATTTCGCCAATAGGAACAACTTCTGAAGCAAAAATAAAAGCAATAAACCCCCGACAAGGTGTAGATTTAATATTTAATTTGATTGCCTTACCAGACGCAACATCCGGGGTGTACAAAGTGCCTTTGACAATAAAATACTATGACGAGATTGGGAACAACTACACAAAAACTGATTTAATCGGATTGATAGTTGACGGAGTACCAGAGTTACATGTCGAACTCAAAGGCAATGAAATATACAGCTTCTGCGGAATTGAAGAATTAATTTTCGATACCTCAAACGAGTTACTATCAAAAATAAAATTCCTGCCAATTGAAGTCGGATCAACAGACTGCGGAACTGGAGAAGTAACAGTAAACATAATAAACAAAGGACTATCAAAATTAAAATTCCTAACAGTACAGCTAGAACCAACAACAGAAAAATCAACAGTCCTATGGAAAAAATACGACAAATACCAGATATTATCAGAAGACCAAATCTACTTAGGGGAGATTGACTCAGATGACGATGAAAGCGTAGATTTCCTACTAAAAGTAAGAGCTTCAGACAGAAAAATAACAATGCCCATAACTTTAGACTACAAAGACGCAAATAACAAACAGCACACAGAAACCTTTGAACTAGAAGTAGATATACACAGCAAAAAAACTTTGGGCCTAGAAAAAAGCTCTTACGCAATGAAACTAATATTCATGGCGCTCGTGATATTTTTCTTCCTCAACTACCGAAAATGGAAAAAACAAAGTAACAAAAAAGGGATAATGTTATACCTCAAGCACTTGAAGGACAAACTATCAAGAAAAAAATGATTGAGGACTATTTCCGATTCGCATTTCGAAGCATACTAAACAGGAAACTACGAGCTTGGCTAACTATGATTGGAATCTTCATAGGGATAGCCACAGTGGTTGCACTAATTTCTGTAGGACAAGGATTCGAAGCAGCCATCAACGAACAATTTGAAATGATGGGTTCAGACAAAGTAATGGTAATGCCAGGAGGCTTCGGGCCAATGGGGGCATTCCCCGGAAATCCGCTAATGGATTCTGATTTAGAGGTGGTGAGAGATACAGACGGTGTTGAAGACGGAGTCGGAATGTTCTATAGGACTGGAAGAGTAACATTCAAAGATGAAACAAGAACAATGCTAGTAATAGGATTGCCAACAGGCGATTCAGCAGAAATACTTTCGGATATGCAAGGATTTGAAGCAAAAGAAGGAAGAGATCTAAGAGACGGAGACAACTATAAAGTAGTAGTCGGGTGGAGTTACTGGAACGGTGAGATATTCGAAAAATCAGTAGGGATAAGAGACAACTTAGTAATTGAAGATAAAAAATTCGAAGTAGTGGGTTTAATGAAAAAAATAGGAAACCCACAAGATGACTCCCAAATATATGTGCCTGTAGATACAGCAAGAGAACTATTTGACGGCGGAGAAGAACTGGATAGCATCTTCGTACAAGTAAAACCAGGATATGAACCAGAAGAAGTAGCAGAAGACATAGAAGAAGAACTAAGAGACCACAGAGGAGAAGACGAAGACGAAGAAAGTTTCACAGTACAAACCTTCGCACAATTAATGGAACAAATCGGACTAATCCTAGCCATACTAAGAGTAGTACTGGTAGGAATAGCAGGGATATCCCTAGTTGTGGGCGGGATAGGGATTATGAACACAATGTACACAGCAGTTATAGAAAGAACAAGAGAAATAGGGATAATGAAAGCAATAGGGGCAAGAAACTCAGATGTAATGCTACTATTCCTACTTGAGTCAGGAGCATACGGGCTAGTCGGAGGGATAATAGGGGTAATAGTAGGATTGGGATTAAGCTTTTCAATACAACAGATTGCAGGGATGTTTATAGGAACCGGCCTATTCAAAGCTCACATTAGTTTATGGCTGGTTGTTGGAGCACTACTATTCTCATTTGTGGTAGGAACAGTATCCGGAGTACTGCCTGCAAGACAAGCATCCTCATTAAAGCCAGTAGATGCACTAAGATACGAATAATTAGTTGCGGACATAAATAGTTTGTTTTATATAGTAGTTCTGGTTATATTATTATTTGAGGTGATATTTGATGAAGTCAGCGCAAATAAAGGAAAGGGAATTGATAATAAAGTTACATCAGGAGGGTAATAAACAACACCAGATTGCTTCAATTTTGGGAACAAGTCAGCAAAAGGTTAGTTTTTGGATAAAAAGACATAATGGGACTGGGAATCTTGAAAATAAGCCTAGGTCTGGTCGTCCGTCAAATTTTTCGGAAGAAAAATTATCTTTGATAAAATCAGAGATTGTTAAGAAAGTTGTATCTAGAAATTTAAAATATTCTTCTTGCACTTCAAAAGAATTGAAAGATATAATTTCTAAAGAAATTAAAAAACCTATCTCTATTAGGCATGCTAGGCGTATTTTACATAAAATCGGTTTTTCATTGATCACACCAAGATCAAAGCATGTAAAAAACAATCCTGAAAAAGTTGCTAAATTTCGTGAGGAGTTTAAAAAAAAATTGAAGGAGAGTTTTTGGATCATACATTAGTAAGCTTTGATGAAGTAAGCTTTAGATTGGTTCCAGTCTATCGTAAAATGTGGTACTTGACTGGACAAACACCACAGGGAAAATTCTTTTGGAGCAACAAAAAAATAACTATCTTTGGAGCATTAAAAGACACCGGAGATTTATTCTGTGAAAATTTTAACGGACAAAACAGCTTAACATACCTAGCATTTTTATCAGATTTCATTGATACACTCGATAAAAACAAAAATTACGTGTTTATATTGGATAATGCATCATACCATAAAACAGACGTAATAAAAGATTATTTAGCAGAATTTTCTAACATTAAAGTCGAATATTTACCGCCATATTGCCCAGAACTAAACCCCATAGAAACCTGCTGGAAAATAACAAGACACAATGTAACAAACTCAAATTACTTCCAAACAACCGAGAGACTAAAAGAACGTTTAGAAAAATACTGGAAAAGACATAAATTTATGCTAAAATTTACCAATTATTTATGTCCGTAACTAAATATTAGGAAAACTTATAAAACAAGCATTTCTCTGAATAGACATGGAACCGATAGACAAAGAATTATTTAAGATATTAGCATGCCCGAAATGCAAAGCCGACCTGAAATATAATGAAGATAAAACAGCATTAATATGCACAAAATGCAAAAAAAAATATCTAATCAGAGAGACAATACCTGTCCTATTATCAGAAGATGAATAACAACCCAAAAGTGCTAGTCGGATGCCCAATATCAGACTACCATGAATACTGCACAGAAGAATTCATAGAATCAATCAATAACCTCACCTATGATAATTATGATGTGCTCTTAATTGACAACTCCAAAGAAGACAGATTCTATAACTCAATAAAAGACAAGGTTAAAGTTATACGAAGTGAATACTCCCCCAATGTCTACGAACGCCTAATCAACAACAGAAATCTACTCAGACAAAAAGTGCTCAATGGAGGATACGACTACTTTTTCAGCCTAGAACAAGATGTAATACCTCCTAAAAATGTTATTGAGCGCTTACTGAAATACAACAAAAAAATAATTACTGGAATATATTTCCTTCCAAAACTTAAAGGGGATGAATCCAAACTAGTAGCAGTAATTTGGGCTCTACACCCCTCAGATCCAACTAAAAAAGTAGATATCAGAGAAGACATAGTGCTAGGAAAACACCTACTAAAAATTGATGTCTGCGGACTTGGCTGCGTATTGATACATAGAAGTGTTTTGGAAAAAATAAAATTTAGGTACAATCTAAATGAAGGCGATGGTGTAGATGATGTATTCTTCTGCAAAGATGCAAGAGAGGCAGGATTTGAGATATA
>JAZDPJ010000012.1:0-2305 GCA_043797705.1 archaeon | reverse complement strand
CCAACAACAAAAACAATCTTCTCACAAAAACAATTATCAGGAAAACAATTCTCAATCTGGACAAAAAGATGGAAGATGCCATTTACTATTGACAGCTTCTTTTACATATCAGACGGAAGAGCGCTAACATACATTATCTATGATGCATCAACAGAAGAAATCGCAGAAGAACTCACAGACAAGTTCTCAGGATTCCCAAAAACCTTCAAAGTAGACAAACTCAGAGAAGACCAGCTTGACAAACAGACACTAGCATCAATAAGAGCAAAAGCAACAGACTACGCAAAAATAAGATTCGCAATACTTAGTTCAAAACAACCAGCACTCTACCAAGGCGCAGAAAAAATCAAACTCGAATCAGCAGAAATAGAAGGAGAAGAAACATGGGAATACGGAACAGTTGAATATGGATCAGGAGACACAAGCATATTCCTAGGAAAAGAAATGCTCATCGGAGCGATACTCGCAGAAGACCAAGAGAGCTATGAAAAATCAAAAGAAAAAGCAATGGAAAAACTCACAATCATGTCAAGGCTATACGGACAAAAGGCAGGACTGCTTGAAAAAACCTGCCCCCAAGAATACATCAGCATAAAACAAAAACTAAAAACACTCGAAGAAACAGAACCAGACCAATCAACACTAGAAAACTTTGCATTACAAGTTGAAGACATAAAAAATGCGAACAGGCAATTCGAAGGCGGCTGCCCAGAGGTATTCTGATGAACAAAAAAGGAGACGTAGAGATGATAGAAACAATCATGGTGCTAGTGGTAGTCATAGTTCTGCTAATGATAGGGATAGTCTTCTACTTCAAAACCTCAGCAGCAAGTATAGAAGAAACAGGAATAGAAGTCTGCCAGCTAGGGGGCAATGATCTACTGTTAGCAGTAACATCAATGCCAGAATTACAATGCAGCTTAGACACAATAACAGAAAGAGACTGTATAGACCTGGATAAAGTTGCATCATTCCAAGCGCTAATGAACGACAAAGACCTCAAAAGCAAATATGAATCCTTCTTCAGCGGCACATGCCCCAAAAAAATCAAGATAGAACTGCTCTACCCAGAGCCAGAAACAAATGATGAATGCCAAATCGGAGAAGAAGTAGGATCATGCAGAACATGGGTAGTATTCACGCCCAAACAACAAAGTGCAAGCAAGCAAATGATATCAACACCGATATCGATTTACTCAGCAGGCAGTTATTACGTAGGAAGGATTGTAGTGGAGATAAATAAATGAAAAAAGCGCAAACCGAGCTGATGGGACTGATGGTAATATTCATACTATTCATATTCATAGGCCTGATATACCTAAAATTCTCCGGAGGAGCGGCTGAAGAGCCCATGGCAGACACAAGAACAGCAATAGAAGGATCAAACATGGTAAGCGCCCTAATGAGCTACACAATCTGCGACGACAATGATTTCCGAGACGCATTAAAGGCCTGCTTAGAAGGAGACCAGGATGTCTGCGGAGCTCCAAGCTGCAATGTCGTAAAAACAACTGCAGAAGGAGTTGTAAAAGCTGTAATGGGCAACGACACATACCAATTCGTCATTAACGGAGATGGAGAAGAGCTTGTAAAAGTACCAGAGGCTGACATAACCTGCAAAAACATGGTTGTAAATACTTTCAACAACACATTAGTGAAAAATACGTATATCAGGCTAAAAACATGCAAAAAAGGCTCTGAAATTACAGTGAGCTCATAAAATATAGACTTAAAATCTATAGCCAAAATCTATAGATTAACTAACTTAAAGTGGTAACGGTGAAAGGGTATTTTGGTGCTCTTTTGGACTTACAAACCCTAAAAACCCATTATTCACCCAAAAAAAGCCAAAAATAGCTTCTTTAGCATATATATCTTTATAAAAGCCTCAACTTTCATATGAGATATAACAAAAAGCATGTTATGAGTAACAGAGACCTTGCTATATTCGACCGAAAACACTCATAATACGCCCCAAAAAAAAGACGCAAAAAAACGCATATTCCTGGAAACAGGAAACAAAAATACACAGGGAGGTGTAAACCAATATGCAAAAAAAATTCGTGCTAAAAACAATAAAAAAAATAGCAGCACTTAGCACCGGAGTCGCAATGCTAGGGGCAACCCTAACAGGAGCAATGGCTCTGGACCTAAAAGACTACCCATCCCCATTCGTGGCAGATGGAGTATACGACGATGCAAACGCATTCGTAGTCGGAAAAGACGCTATGGCAGCTGACACACTAGCAGCACTAGACATTGCCGCAAACCTGCAGTACATGTCCAAAACAGCAGTAACCGGAAC
>JAZDPJ010000025.1:0-19292 GCA_043797705.1 archaeon | reverse complement strand
CTCAAAACCGCTCAGCTCTATTTTTGTTTCCCGTTTCATTAGCTACAATGTAGCTAAACTAATTAATAAGAATTTAGGTGATAGAAACTAAATATAGAAGCATATACTACAGACCACACTTTAGCTTAACAAGTACTATTTGTGTAAAAGAAATTTAGCCCCTGAACAGTTTTGACCAGAAACCTTCTGATTCCTGTTCTTCCTCTCCATTTAACCCTGTTACTGCGTCAGTTAGTAGGTCTATTTTATCTGATAATAATGCTACTTGTGTTTCCAAACCCGCGACTCTTTCTTCATCCCAGTCAGAGGTAGAGGTTGTTTCTGCAGTGACAGTTACCGTTGTTTTTGGTGTTTCTACTTTCTTGGGGACAAGTACCTGGGACATGTCGAATGTTATCATTTCTTTTGCTGCTGGTATTGTGAGCATATTGCCATTTACACCGTATACTATAACTACTTTTGATCCTGACTCAAAGAGGTATACTTTATCTGTCTTTGATGCTGCACTTTCTAGTTTCATATTCTTTTCGTCGCTACTTAGGATAGTGGTTTCTACACGCATATATCCTGCTCCGTAGATACTGCTAAAATCAATATTAGGTGTTATTTTGAGTGAGTAGTATCTGTTGCCTATTATTAGGTCTGTTGCAACAACTTTTAGTGATACTGGGTTTCCTGTTTCTTCATCTTTATAGAAAAGTCCTCTGCATCCGCCGAGGGTTACATATATTTCTTTTGTTTTTACTCCTTGACCGACAATCTCAATTAGGTCATCACTGTAGGATTTTAAGGAGTATACTCTTTCTTTACCGTTGCAGCTTGAGGATTTTGATAGGTCAAATGTTAGGTCATATTCAATGTAGAATCCCTCTTTTGCGATTGATTTCCCTGTCACTAAGGTTAGTAGGTTTCCGAAAAATCCTGCGCTGACGATAGAGCTTAATAATACTAGTATAATTAAAAATGATAATACTCCTTTGAATTTCATTGCATTTCCTCCTTTTACAGGTAAGATTAGATTGGAGTTATTAGTATTTATACTTTTCCATTTATGGAAATTTTATCTGTAGCTCTTTTGTCTTTTTGCCCTTGGCTTTGAGATGTTTGGTTTGTGCGGCTCGTTGCGTCTTACATCTGCAATGATAAGATGCCTGTCGTAGTCTAAGAATTCTTTTTTTAAGGTTTTGCTTCCTGAGAAACTTACTAACCCTTTTGCTATTGCTAGTCTTGCTGCTTCTGCTTGGCTTTGCACTCCTCCACCGCAGACCGTGACTTTTATGTCTACGTTTTTTGGCAGGTCTCCGGCTAGTAGTAACGGTTCTTGAATTTTCAGTCTTAATATTTTTGGTTCATACACATTTAGCAGTTGTTTGTTGACTCTCACTACGCCTTTTCCTACTGTGATTGTCGCTCTTGCTCGTGCTTGTTTTCTTGTTCCGGAAACATGTATTGTTTTGCTCATTTTTTACCTAAATATTCTGATATTTGTTTTAGGGTTACTGTTCGTGCGTTGAGTAGTTTTGACTTATGAAATTGTTTTAACTCTTCTGTTTTTTGTCCTTCAAATTCTTTTGGTGTGCCTATATGGCACTTGATGTTTTTATATGCTTTTCTGCCTTTGTCTTGTTTGTGGGGCAGCATTCCTCGAATCATTCTTTTTAGTATCATATGGGGCATTTTTGGTGAGAATGGTCCTTTTCCAGGAGTTCCTCTTGCTATTCTGTGTGAGAATCTTGAAAATATATCCTCTTTTATTCCGCTAACCACGGCTTTTTCAGCATTGACTATTTCCACTTTCTCTCCTAGCAAAGCTTGTTTTGCGACATATGCTGCTAGTCTTCCTGCAATTAAATTTTTTGCGTCTATTATCATCCTAGTATCCTTACTTTTTGTGCCTTGGGATTTGCTTTCATGAGCTCTTGTATGCTCATTGTTTTTCCGCTGGCATTTATTTTTTCTTTTGCCTGTTTTGAAAAGTTCAGTGCAGCCACTGTTACTTTATGTGATAATTCTCCGTTTGATAAGACTTTTCCTGGAACTATGACTGTCTCATTCGTTTTTGAGTATTTGTCAATGTTTCCGATGCTTACTTCTCTTCTTATTCTTGTTGGTCTGTTTAACTCTTCTGATATGACTTTCCAGAGTTTCACTTTTTGGACTGCAGAGAGCTTTCTAAGATCAACTATCAATTTTTTCAGTTGTATGTTTGTTGGTCCTGTTCGTTTCATTTTTTCTTCTTTGTCATATTTTTATTGTTGTTGTTTTTTAAAACCCTTCCTTTTTTTGTCATTTGAATGCGGGAGACGGGGTTCGAACCCGCGTAAGCACTAAGCTACCAGGCCCTCGACCTGGCCCGTTTGACCACTCCGGCACCCCCGCATAATTGGGTACTCCGGATTATTTGATTTTTTTGATGTTTTCTTTTAGTGAGTCCAGCTCTTCTTCCATTATTTCTATTGCTGTTGACATCATTTCTTTTATTGATAGCTGTCCCCATGATTCTATTGTGAGTATGAAATTTTTGTCGCTTCCGTTTACAGTTATTGCTCCTTCTGATGCATCTTCACATGCTTTGCAGAGGTTGCATGCTGTTATGTCTGTTACTTTTATATTTTTGCCGTCTTTTTTTAGTATTTTTTGTGGGCATTGGTCTACTGCGACTTTGTTTGGTTGAAGTATTTTTATTTCAGGGTATCCTTGGTAGAATATTTTTCCTGGTGCAAATTTCATATGGTCTTTTCCGTTTCCAAGTATGATTTTTGCTTCGATCTTTAAGTTCTGTCCAGCTAGTAGTTTGACAATTGGTGTTTTAGGGAATACTGGTTTTATTTTAGGGTCTGCTGATTTTAGGTCTTCTGCATATACTGTGCACGGACCTTTTTTATCTAGGGTTATTGATAGTTCGCATCTTGCACATCCGTTTCCTTTGCATTTGCATTCTGGTCTTATGAAGTAGGATTTTAAATCTGTTGTCAGGGGGATTAGCCCTAGTCTGTGTGCTATGAATTCATCGTAAAGTGCGGATCCATTTTCTAGGAAGGTGACATCTTCGATAGCTGCTGTTGGAACTTTTTGTAGTATTAGTCTTCTTAAGGTGTTAAGGTAAGCTGTAGTTGTATCTTTTACAACATAGATTCCTGTTTCATTGTCTTGTTTTAGTTTTTTTATGTCCATCTTAAACTCTTCTTCCTCTTTTTCCGCCTTTTTTCCTGCATCTGTCATGAGGTACTGTTGTGACATCTTCTATTATCCCGATTCTCAGTCCGCTCCTTGATAGCACCCTTATTGCTGCTTGTGCTCCTGGACCTGCGCTACTTGGACCGTTGTGGCCTCCGGGAGCTTTAACTTTTATGTGGATGGCGTTTATTCCTTTTGATTTTGCGTCTTCTGCAGCTAGTTTTGATGCTGCCATTGCTGCTGTGGGACTTGATTCCATTCTGTGTGCTTTTACTACCATGCCTCCGGATGCTTTGGCTAATGTTTCAGAGCCGCTAATGTCTGTTATGTGGATTATTGTGTTATTGTAAGAGGAATATATGTGAGCAACTCCCCATCTTAGTTTTTCTCTTTTTTTGTCAATCATTGTTCTTCCTTTTTATCTTCAGTTTTTTCTTTGATTTTTTCTGCTATCTCTTCTATTTTTGCTTCCTCTTCTACAGCCTCAACAGCTTCTGCTACTTTTTCTTCTACTTCAGCTACTTCTTTGGCTTCTTCAAGGTCTTCTTCAAGTTCAGATTTGGGTTTTGGTTTTTCTGATTTCTTTGTTGCTCGTTCAGGGTGGTCTGTAGTTGATAGTGGAGAGGTTGGACGAAATTCTATTGACCCTTCTTCTTCAACATGCACTAAGTATGAGGGGACATCTACTTTATTGTTATTGACAAATATGTGTCCGTGGATTATAAATTGGTTTGCCTGTTTCATGCTTTTTGCAAGTCCTTTTTTGAATAGTAAGGTTTCAAGTCTTCTTTCTAGTATGCTTCTTACATCTAGGGCTAGTACATCTTCAAGTTTTATGTCTATGCTTTTTATTATTCCTAGTTTTGCAAGCCTGTTTAGAAATTGTTCTTTTTCTTTTTTTATGTCTTCTTCATTTTGGCTGATTAATGATTTTGCTTGTGTTTTGATAGTTTTAAGTAAGGCGGTCATCTTCCAAAGTTTTTTCTTGTTGTTTAGACCGTATTCTCTTAAGAGAACTTTCTCTGATTTTATTCTATCACCTTGCCAAGGATGACTTGGTGTTGAATACTTTTTTCTTTGTTTTTTTGGATCGCCCATTTTATTTCTTTCCTGGTTTTGATTTCTTTTGAACTCCGATTGTTTTTCCTCTTCTGAAGTTTGACTTTGTTCTCTGTCCTCTTACTGGAAGTCCTGCTGCATGCCTCATTCCTCTGTAACTTTTTATTTTTTTCAGTCTTTTTATGTCAAAGTCTTTTGTAAGTTTTAGATCAACATTTAGAATGTGTCTGTCTTCTCCAGTCTCAATGTCTTTTCTTCTGTTGTATAACCATTTTGGCAGCTTGTCTGGATTTTTAACTAGTGTCTCAGCAGCTTTTCTTTCTTCTTCTGTAAGTTCACCGACCTTTTTTGTTTTATCAAGGTTCAAAACATTGCATACTGCATTCGCAATAGAGAAACCAACTCCTTTTATCTGCTTTAGCGCCATCAATACTGGTCTGCCCCCGAGTACATCTGTTTCTGCAATCCTCACAATCTGCTTGAATTCTTTTGGTTTTTCAGTCATTTTTAGTGTTTTATACGGTTTTTTTTCTCTGTTTAAAAAGCTTTTGCTCTGTTATCTGGTAAAAATTTTGTATTTATCATCCTCATTAAGCTCTAGTAGTATCCTTTTTATCACTGATTTCTCTGGGTTTGGCAGGAGTTTTATTCTTTTTTTTATGTCATCAAAGTTTTCAAATGGTTTTTCTTTGCGTTGTTCTAGTATTTCCCACATATGTTTTTTGCCTATTCCGGGCAATAATTCCAGCTGGTGTCTTCTTGCGTTTATTGATCCGCATTTATTGAAGAAGTCCAAGAACGGTTGGGGGTTATTTGTTACTAATTCTTTGATTACGAAATCTAGCTCCCCTCTTGCTGTTTGTGTTAATCTGTCTAGCAGTATCCTTCCAACTATGTGGTGTATTTCGTCTCTTTTTCCTTCACCCACATATACTCTTTGGTTTGGTTGCAGGTTAACTTCTTTTTTTGGTGCAAGCTCTAGTAATGCAAAAGTCTTTTCTCCTATTGCTTGTGCTACTGGAAGTTTCCTGTGCGCTGGTTTTGTGTCAAAGGGGTATCCATTTGGTAAAAAATCCAAAATAATTGCGTATTCCTCTTTCTGAGAATTTTCCATGTTAGTACTCCGATACTATATCCAGTATCTTTTTAAGGTCTTCTTTTGATGTGACGCTATCGCTGCTGAGCACTACTTTCAAGCTGTCTGTATCTTTTGGTAGAACATTGATTATTTTCACTATCTGTTTCTCTTTAAGTCTTAAGACATTTAGGTCTTCTATTTTTTTCTTGAGTTCCTTGGCATCTTTTAGTTTAAGTTGCGTTGCTATGTTAAGGTATTCTTTTGTTTTGTTCCCTCTGAAGCTCAATTCTTTGTCTCTTTTCTCTATTTTGCTTAATTCATCTTTTAGTTCTACAAAGGTTACCGGTGTTTCAGAGATTATTTCGTATCTTGCCATTTTATGCTTTCCTCAGGTGTATTGGGTGAACTATGAGCAGTTTTTGTTTGTTTCCGTCTTTGATTGCCAGTTCGTAGCATGTTCCTTTTTTGTTTTTTACTACGCATATTTTACCATGAAATCTTGGCAGGTACATTCCTTTTTGTATTGCTGGCTCTGCTTTTAGCAGCACTCTGTCTCCCTCTTTGAAGGCTTGGAAGTAGTTCCTTATGCTCATTTTGCCCTTCGTTCTAAGAGGTTTGCTTAGTTTATGCCTAGTCTTTCTTCTAGGGCCGCCAGTTCTTTGTACCATCTTTTATACTCCTTTCTGCTAATGAAAACCATGCCTCTTTATAAACATTACTATCTAAGATTGCATTATTTCTTGGAAAAATGTCTTTAAGGTGTTAGCTGTTGAAAGGCGTTGTTTAGAGCAAAAAATAGGTTATCATGCTCTGCTACTCCTTCCAGGGTGTTGTCTGTGTATGTTGCTTTTATTGATATTGTAGTCCCTGTTTTTGTCAGTGTAAGTTTATCGTATGCTCCTTTTGCTTCTTCCAGTTTCTTGGCCAGTGTCCCTACCATCTTTCTTACTACAACTTGTTGTGCTGGCTCTATGTTTTCAAATCCTTCTAGTTCTATTTTGCTTCCGAGCGGTATCATTTTGGCTTAAGAAACCTTGTTAGTTTTATATAGTTTTCTATTGGTGGCCTTGAAGAAAGAAAAAAAGAAAAAAAGAGTTAGCTATGCACCGGTGAACTCGGTGAACTGAACACTAGCAATGGGTCTAGTTGGTGTTGATGGGGGGTTCACAGCATAGTACTCCAATGTTAGTGTAGGTATGCTTTGAAGAACTCACTCCATTAAATTCCGCACTATCCTCTTTACAATTCGCACCCGCAGTTGATATTACATTTAACATATTAATATCTTTAGCATCTTCCATAACAGAATCAACATATCCGAAGAGAGGATCTCCTCCACAATTTTCAGCAGAAAAATAGGCATAAACATGTTTTCTCTGTACTAGAACTGGCAAAAATCCAGGTTGCTTAGCTTGACAGAAACTCTTCGGAGTTTTACCTTGCATCTCCGTAGTTGTTTGTGGTTTTACAAATACGCAAGAGGATACTCCTGCGACAGCTTGTTCTAGTGTAGCTGACGGTGGTAAAGCAACTTGTTGTGCAACTGTTTCTTCTGTACATGCTCCATCCAAACACAGTGTCCCGCTTGAACAGCTATGTCTCCCCCCACCTAATCCGTTATGACTAGAGGGTATACCTGCGTTTGTTCCACAATCCATTTCAAATAAGTGGCTCAAATCTTGACAGTAATCCTCTGAACATTTAGTGCCTTCACAAGCTGTTCCTTTCACGCCATAATTCAAACCACCATCAGTATCACTGCAGGAGGATATAGCTTTTTGGGCTGTAAATAAATTCTTAAGGCTGAAGAATCCAGTTATTGAATCCAAGATTCCTGCAGATGCGACGCTTACGCATAGTAATCCGATAATGCAGAACACTAATATCCTTATTTTTTTCATTTTATCATCTCCTTTTTATTATAGTATTGAAAGGAATAGTGGTTTTATGGAATATATATATACTGGAGTATATAGTTCATAGCAAAGCTAAACATATGTTGACAGTTTTTTTCTAATAGTAGACACTTCTTCCTTAGTGATTTTTTTGGCTATTAATTTGCATTTTAAGGAGAACTTTTTGGCTTCGTGTTCTATTTCTTCAATGATCCCTATAGCTATTTCTCTGTCTGCGTAATACTGGGAGTCTATCCTTGCTTGCAATGCCTGTGATAGGAAGGTTATTTCTTCTTTGCTGAAGTAGTGTCCTAGGAAGTTTTTGATGAATTCTATTGTGCAGTTGTGTATCTCGCATTTCACTCCTATCTTCATGAGTATCGCGTAGGCAGAGAAGTACATCCCGTAGTATGCTGTTGTTATTTTCCATTCCTTGCTGGTAATTGTCTTCATAGTTTCAAAGGAGTCTTCTGCTTTTTTCAGGTATGCCTCTGCTAGATGTTCATCTGGTTCTCTTAGCTCAATTCCATTTTTGATTTTGAGGCACCAGCTTAGTTTGTTCATGCATAATAGTTCAGTTGGTGTAGTTCATAAGAGTTTGTCAATATTTTCCGGAAGGTTTTCGGATAGATTGTAAAATAACACGAGCATATTAGAACTTTGGTTTTATTATCATATTTATTAGCTCTTCTGACCCGCATAACATAACATGATTGTCAAGCACTTCTCTTATCAGAATGTCTTCATTGATTTTTCTTTTGAATAGGCTCAAGGGATAGTTTTTTATGTCGAGTTTTAAGTCATATAGGTTAGATAGTCTTTCAAATTCTTTTTTGTCGTATGTTCCTGCTATGAAGATGTCCAAGTCAGAGTCTTTCTTTTCTATCCCTTTAACATAGCTTCCGAATATGAATCCTATTCCGTTTATTTTAGGAGCAAGTCGGTCTATTATTTCCCGGATTTCCAAGCTTTTTTCCATGAAGTTTATTCGTTTGTATATCTCGGTGAATGTTATGTATTCTCTTGCTTCGGCTGTTTGCTTTATTTTGTATAGTTTTATTTTTCCTTTTGTTGTTGATTCTAGTACTGCTTTTTTTTCTAGGTCTTCGAGTATGAGTTGTGCTGTTCTTGGGCTTATTTTTAGGAGTTTTTGGACTTCTCTTATGTAGTATTCCTTGTCGAAACCTTGCGTGAACAGTTCTAAGATGTTTAAGTGGTTTTCTGTGATGTTTAATTTATCATACATATGTATTATTTAGTATACAATTGCTTAATAGCTTTTCGGTGTTGAAATCACCTTGTAGTGTCCATTAGTTTTAGCATATTACCCTAAGGTTAGTAGTTATCATCTGCAACAACCGAAAATTATAAAAATCTTACACAAAACTAATAAAAAATAAAATGGCAGATATAGAAAAAATAGAAAAGCAAAAGGCAGAAGAAAATTCAAAAGATTGTCCTAGCTGCAAGCTATGCGGGAAAAAAGGTAAGCTCACAAAGACAAGATGTTGTGGCCAGTGGATTTGCGATGATGCAGACCAGTATGTACTCTTCTCTTATGCTCAAAATAGTTGCTACCGAAATCATGATAGGTACACTCTTTGCTCATATCATTACCATGAGGGACATGAAGGCGATTGGAAAGAATGTCTAGAATGCAGAAAAGCCTTTGAAACTGAGATGTATGTATGGTATGGGACAAATGAGCACAATTTTGAGAAACTTCCAAATCCTCTAAAGTATAGACCGACAAGATGCTCAAAGTGCAAGAAGGTTATCAGGTTGGGCGAAGAGGGATATAGCCGTGTAGGGAGTCGGTATTTATGTTCAAGATGCAGTGATTTGGGTAATTGACTTGCAGTGCATCCTATTCAAAGCAAGTCTTTGAGGAAGCTATGAGAAGAGATAAAGTGGTGATTGGAGGAAAAGAGTATGCAGTGCATATTTCTCTGGAACAAAGAACCGGTATGCGGGCTTTTATAGGAAAAACCGGCATTCACCTCCGAATTCCCGCTGGGATGTCAAGGGAGGAGCAGTTTAGGCAGATACAGCATTTGAAGCATTGGGCAATAAAAAAAATAGAGGAAAAGCCGCCAGAATTCAAACAGAAAGGCTCAAGAACATACAATGATGGTAATATCTTGCGGATTGGAAATGAAGAATATTTCATCCGCCTTTCCTTTGGTGATAAAAAAAACAGCTCTGCGAAAGCGGTAGGGAATACATTTCATATAAAGGTATCCGGCATTCTTTCGGGCAGTATCCAACAGAAGCATATCTCAGTGCTCTTAAGTCGTCTTGTGGCAAAAAAGAAAAAAGCGTATATTGCGGATAAGGTTCGTGATCTGAATGAAAAGCATTTTAGCTTTAAGTTCAAGAAAATATTCTTAAAGTACAATACTTCCAATTGGGGAAGCTGCTCGCATTCTGGCAACATTAATATCTCAACTCGCCTCTTGTTTGCTCCGGATGATGTCATTGATTACGTATGCGTACATGAACTGGCTCATTTGCAGGAAAGAAATCATTCACCGGGATTCTGGAAGCTTGTAGAACAGGCAATGCCAGACTATAAAGAAAAGAAGATGTGGCTCAGAGAGAATTCTGATAAGTGCTGGTTTTAGCAATTATTTTTTTAAGAGAGGCTTCTAAGTTTTCCCTAACATAGAACAGACTCGGATAGTTGTCGGAGCTGCTATTGGAGATAGTATCAGTCAAGTTTAGTGCTGCTTATGTTAGAAAGGCTTATACGGTTTTTAATTATAACATATGCTGTATGGTAAAACCGATTGTTCGTAAATAATCCTAGAAGATCAAGGCTCCTCCCTGGTTAAAGTCTTATTCTTGTCAAAATCTTTGTCAAATGAGATTATTGCGGTAATATTGTTTCTGCGCATGACTTCAATGTGTATTTTGTCATTTATCCCTATATCGAGCGGATTCTTCATTGCATTGAACAAGTCATTCTGTGTTAGCTCATGGACCTTTATTGTGCCCATTATCGTTCTGATATACTCAAAAGAACTCTTAACTCCGCGCTTTTGCAGCTTATGGTAGACTTCGGCCAATACCAGCACAGAGGTACAGTGGCTTTCAGAGTCAAGATTGTCTATGAGATGCCTTGCTTCCTGATTGCTCCATCTTTCTATGAAGATATTTGCGTCGATAAATTTAGTCGTAAAGGTCATCTTTTACTGCTTCGGATCTTGTGAATGAAACTTTCTTTTTTTTCATCTCTTCATCAATCGCGCTGAATGCCTCTTTCAGTGTTGCTTTCTTTAATGGCTCGATTATAATCTTGTCCCCCTTCTTTTCGATCATAACGCTGGAGTTGAGTCCTATGCCTAGCTCATCCCTCCATTCTTTGGGTATGGAGATGTTCCCCGTTTGGGTGATATGGCCTATCTGCATTTTAAATCTAAGATATTAGATATTAAATCTGATATATAAATCTTTGGTTCGCCTCGGCTTTGGGGATAGGCATGGAGAGGAAATAACTGGCCTTCTAAAAGAGGATGTTAAAAGGCATGAGATGTCTATCAGAGTTTCTTGCTCATGTACACGCCGTCTCTCTTATACCCTAACGGTATTTTACCATCAAACCTAGCACATATTTTCCATCTTTCAAAAAAAGGATCCCTCTTTTTCCATAAACTCCCTAAGCAACCATAGTTCAATTCAAACTCTAATAAATCATATCCCAACTGCTCAATACCTTTCGATAAAATATTGAGTTTATACATAAAGTTAGTTCCAAAAGTCCCATTATTAATATATCTTTTAATCTCTGAAGTCTTATAATCTAAGGAGTCACATAATTGTTCTATAAGATAAATACCCTTCTCAGAAGAGATACGAATAGAGACACACCCATAATTTTTTACATCAATATTGCCTTCATCTTCGATAATTGCAAGAAGTAACACAAACCTATAAATTTTAGGAAGTAGTGAAGAGGCTTCCAAGAGTTTTTCACTACCCAGATTAATTTGGTCTAACTTCAATATTTTTGCCGCCATTTTTGTAAAAAATGCAGGAATTGTTATTTGCATAGAATTTGTATGTATTTTGAAATTAGAATCTATCAAATATTCAAACAATATTAACATAGGGGTTGGATCTTTTTGTATCCATCTCGCCATTTTGTTCTTTTTGTGAACATTTCCATCTCCAAATAATGCTCCAATAATACGAAAATGTAAGGGTGTAAAAGGATATGGAAACTTTACCTTGAAAGGAGGTTTGCTACTTGTATCTCGAAAATAAATAATATACTCCTCTGCATGTCTAAAACTAATATTTGCAATATTAAGTATTTGAATAAAACTTCTTATTCTCATAAATGCATCAGAATTGTTAAGAAAGAATCCTATACTTACAGAACTTATATCAGTATCTCTTGCAAGTTTATATATCGGGCATTTTTGTAGTAAGTTATGTTTCAATGTTTGTTTGAAATCTGAAGATACATTAATGTAACCTTGTAGTTCCCAAAAGTGTATTTGAAAGTGAGACATAAGTAATATAAAGATTTAAGGTAAGAATTTAAATGCTGTCCAGATAGTTGACAAGTGGCAAATGGTTTTTCTAAAATACAAAGAATAGTTCCGGCTAACATATCTTTTTAGACATATAAGGTCCATCTCTTTTGTATCCAAGATTAAGATAATAAGACCTTACCCCTATCCCAGAAATAATAACTATCTTATTTTTTCCGTTATCCTTGGCTATTTTTTCAGCTTTATGTAATAATTGTTTACCAATCCCCCTATGTTGTATATCTCCTTTTCCACCCAGTGGAACAGAAGGCCCATAAACATGGAGTTCTCTTATCAAAGCCGTACTACTTGTTATTTCTGATCTCAAACATTGTGATGGAAATCTCATTCTTACAAATCCAATAATAATATCATTCTTTACATCTTCCGCAGATATAAAAAATTCTTTGCCTTTAGAAGCTTCATAAACTAGATTTTTAAATTCTACAGATTTCCAAGATATCTTCTTTTTCCTTGGCTCTCTACATCTTATACATCTACAAACAGGATTATAGTTATCGTGGATAAATTGTCGAAGGTTTGTCATTTTTATGCCCCCAGATATCTGTTGAACTGGTATATCCCTTTGTATCCTCTGTATCCTACAATAAGCTGGGACAAACTTCTTAAATTCAACAACAATCTCTACAGCATCCTTTACAGTAATTGGTTTAAATTTTTTAGATTTATATCCTTCATATAGCTGGGTACCTCTAGTTACCATACAAGGATATATTTTAAGCATATCCAATCTATAGTCCGGATCATCAAACAACAATTTCATACCTTCTATGTCCCTTTGTTTACTTACTCCCGGTAATCCCGGCATATAGTGCCCTGCCACTTTAAACCCCAAATCCTTAAGTATACGAATAGATTCTTTAGTATCTTGTGTAGTATGCCCCCTATTAATTCTTTTTAAAACATCATCATAAACACTTTGCACACCCAACTCAACCCTTGTACAACCAAGATGCAACATTTCATTCCCATGTTTTAACTTCCCATAGTCCGGCCTTGTCTCGACGCACATTGCTACGCATCTGTTCATAGCCGTCTCGTTTCTTTTCTGCTCTTTGAGCAGGTCAGCCTTGCCTTTCAGCTTCAAGGTGTTCTTCTGCACTTTTTCAAATCGCTTTTGGTCGTTCACATCTGCTGGTAAGAGGAAGTGTTTCCTGAACTTGTCAATGTCTTTAAACTTTCCAAAGTCATTCATTGCCTTCAGAGAGTATGCTACAAATTCTTCTTGGTATTTCTTTGTTCTTGCAGGGAATGTTCCTCCCATTATTATCAGTTCTATCTTTTGTGCGCTCTGGTTAAGCAGTGTGTATTGCTCAAGTCTGTTGAATATCTGTAGATAAGGGTCGTAGTTATTGCGTGCAGCCCTTCTTGCAGCTGGTTCTTCTCCTGTGTAGCTTTGCGGTACTGTTCCGAAAGAGGACTTAACTCCCCCTGGGCAGATTGTGCATTTTCCGTGGGGGCATTTTGCTGGTGTTGTCATTATTGCCACTGGTGCTACTCCCGATGCTGTTCTCATTGGTTTCGTCACCAAAAAAGATAATTTTGGCAGTTCTTCCTTGTTTGCTCGTAGTAGCGTCTGTATGAATGATGGCAGGACTTTAGGTTTGTATTTGCGGCATAGTTTCTGTCTTATCTTCATTGCTTCTTTGGGAGTTTTGATTTTTTTCCTAATCAATTCCTTCACTAGCTCCTCATATATGTCCATATTTGGTATTATTTGCAGGAGTTCTTATATAAGTTTTGGAAAAGCCGAAAAATCTAATGAATTTTGAAGCAAAGGCCTTTAAGATGTTAACCCTGTATCAAAAACATGGTAATTGACAGGTTTAGGGATTTGCTTGGAAATGTTTTATTCTGGGGAGGAACAATCAGTTTATTTCTTTGGGCGCTTGGTAAATCTCTTGGTATAATTTGAATAAATAAAGATCGTCAATCCCCATATTAATCAAGCTAACAGGCGTAACATATTTAAATAGCAATAACCCGCAAGTTCAAAAGCTATTAAGATATCTGGGGGGAATGTGATGAAAGAGATTATTATCAATGGTGGCTTACGGTCTAAAGGGCAAGACATTGTTTTAACACTATATTCTACTCCTTTAGCACGTATCTTCATTCATCAAAAAATAAAATCAGTAAATGTCCTATATAAGCAAGGAGTTTTTGTAGTGAATCCTGGACATCAAAGGAGTATAAGTATAGAAAGAAAAGAAAGACAGCCACTAATGGTACTATATGTTGGGAAGTTTCTCCCAAAAGAATTATTAGCATCCCTACGAGACAAAAAGAGACAAAAAAAAGTAAAAATCATAGTTAAAGGAGTAGCAACAAAAAGCGATTTGCTCCCTTATAATAAGCAAATAAGCTATACTGAAATTCCTAACCTAGATACAACTATTTGTGAATCAGAAAAAATTAAAGTAGGATGCTATATTTCATGTCATAAAAATAAAATAGGCTTTAATTATAGATTGAATATACGCCATAGAATGCTAGAAGAAATCGCAATCAAAAAAGAAATAGTTGCAGTAGGGAGAAATCAACAAGGAAACTTCATACTAAGAAACGATAAACGAGGGAGGCATTTTAATTTCTATAAGAGCAAACAAGGCCATCCACTTGCCTATATGCAGATTTCTCCATCATTGATAACTGAAGAAGAAAATAAACTGTTTCAGGCTGGCAGAAAAGCAGTATCAAATAGGGTGTATCTTTCCGGCAAGGAATTTAAGCTCGATATCTCCCGTTTCTTTTCAACAAAAGACGAGAAAGAACTTGCCTATGCACTCTTACAAAGAGGGATTAACGTAAGAATACCAGAAATGCATAAACGAGAAGCTGACATAGTGTTAAAAGATTCTGGAGTCCAAATAGAAGTTACACAATTAAAGCCAAAAAAAAACAAGAGTTCCCAAAATAGTCCGCACACAACTGGAGTGCATATAAACGCTAGATTGAGTGAGGGATATGTTAGAGTTACAAAAAACATGGCACCATTATATTTTGTGGTATTTAATGGGAGCTGGAAGAAATATAAATGGGTTACTGACCTTGTAAAAATGGTCGAACCTCATGTAAAATGCATCAGTACAAATTTTGAACCAAATTGGGAGGATAATGTTGCAAATACAATTAAATCAGTATTGACAAAGCGAGGTATCCTCAAATGATTACCTTCAAAAAAAAGCCGAATAGTGATGAAGAACTATTTGGGCTATTGCACCCTATTGTTAAAACTTGGTTTCAGCAAAAATTTGGTAGTTTTTCAAATTCACAAAAAATGGGGGTCATGAATATACACTCCAGGAAAAACACTTTAATTTCAGCACCAACCGGAAGCGGTAAAACATTAACTGCTGCGCTTGCAATTCTAAATGAACTAGTTGACTCATCTGAAAAAGGGATTTTAGAAGATAGAGTTTATTGTATCTATACAAATCCACTTAAGGCATTATCAAATGACGTAGAAATAAATCTCAGAGGACCATTAAGAGAGATGGAAAGCCTAGCAATGAAAGATTTGGGGATTAGAGTTGCTGTTCGTACTGGTGACACTAGTGCTGCTGAAAAGGCATTCATGCTTGAGCATCCGCCACATATTCTTGTTTGTACCCCTGAAAATTTGGCGATTATGCTCTCCTCATTAAGATTCAGGGAACATTTGAAAAAAGTTGAATGGTTGATTCTTGATGAGATTCATGCTTTAGCAGATAACAAGAGGGGAACTCACTTGTCACTTTCATTGGAGAGGTTGCAGCATTTGTCTCCAGCGTTATGCAGGGTCGGACTTAGTGCTACTGTTGCTCCTTTGGGGGATGTCGCAAGATTCCTGGTTGGCAATGACAGGAAATGTACTGTTATTGATGCACAATCCATCAAGAAGTTTGATCTGAAAGTTCTTTCGCCGGTCCCTGATTTGGTTAATGTAAGTTATGATCATCTGAATAAGAAGCTTTACCAGTTATTGGACAAACTTATTCAAGAGCACAAGACAACTCTTATCTTCACAAATACCCGTGCCGGTACAGAGAGGGTTGTTCATCATTTGAAGACTCACTTCCCAAAAAGTTATTATGAGATTGATGAGGAGAATCCCAAGAAAGTTTCAGCTTTGATTGGTGCGCATCATGGTTCTTTGTCAAAGCAGCACAGGTTGAAAATTGAGGATTCGCTGAGAAAAGGGAAGCTAAAATGTGTTGTATGTTCTACCAGTCTGGAATTAGGGCTTGATATTGGTTATATAGATTTGGTTATCTGCCTTGGAAGTCCAAAGTCAGTGGCAAGATTTCTTCAACGCACCGGTCGAAGTGGTCATAAGCTTCACGACACAGTCAAAGGGAGGATGATTGTTATGGATAGGGATGACTTGGTGGAGTGTTCTGTTCTCTTGAAGAATGCTGTTGAGAAGAAGATTGACAGGATCAGCATACCTAATAATTGCCTTGATGTTTTGGCGCAGCAATTAGTTGGCATGTGTATAGATCAAAAATGGGCTGTGAAGAGTCTTTACAGCACTATAAAGAAATGTTATCCGTATAGGGATTTAACATTAAAGGATTTTGATGATACATTATCCTACTTGGCAGGAGAGTTCACTTCCTTAGAGGATCGCCACATTTATGCTAAGATATGGTACGACCGGGAGGCTCAGGAGGTTGGGAAAAAAGGCCGTATGACAAGGGTAATCTATATGACTAATATCGGGACTATACCTTCTACTGATAGTGTTTTGGTGAAGATGGGTGAGAGCGTCATTGGAAGTATAGATGAAGCTTTTCTTGAGAAGTTGAGTTTGGGTGATCGTTTTGTTCTCGGAGGAGATTGTTATCAATTCAGGCACAGCAGGGGCATGGTTGCTCAGGTTGTTCCTGCTTATGGCAGTAAGCCAACTGTTCCTTCGTGGGTTTCTGAGAGTCTTCCGTTAAGTTTTGATTTGGCGAACAGCATACAGAGTTTTAGGGGATTAATTAATGAAAAGTTTGAAAGAAAACAGTCAAGGAAAGATATTATTGAGTTCATAAATGCATATTTGTATGTTGACACGAATGCTTCTGAGGCAATTTACAATTATTTCTATGAGCAGTTTCACTTTACTAAGGTCCCCCATAATGATCAGATATTGATAGAAAACTATACTGATGAGGATGGCAGGCATTATAGTTTTTTTCACACGCTTTGCGGAAGGCGTGTCAATGATGTTTTGTCTCGGGCTGTGGCTTTGGCAATTGCAAGGAGCCAGCATCATGATGCAGAGGTAGGTATAACAGATAATGGCTTTTATGTTGCTTGCACAAAGAAGTTTAGGGCATTGCCTGCGTTGAAGCTGTTAAAATCAAGTGAGCTGCAGGATATTATTAAGATTGCAATTAGGGATAGTGAAGTATTAAAAAGGAGATTCAGACATTGTGCAGGAAGATCATTGATGATTCTTAGAAATTATAAAGGAAATACTAAGCGTGCGGGAAGGCAGCAGGTTTCAAGTATGATTTTGCTCAATGCTATAAGGAGGATATCAGAGGAGTTTACTATTTTGAAAGAAGCGAAGCGTGAGGTTCTTGAGGATCTGATGGATATTAACAACTCTGTAGAGATATTGCGGAGAATAGAATCTAAAAAGATAAGGCTGATAGAGACGAATACTAAGTTGCCAAGCCCCTTTGCATTTAATCTGCTGGCGCACGGTCATTCTGATGTTTACAAGATGGAAGATCGTATAGAGTTTTTGAGAAAGATGCATCAGCTGGTTTTAGCTAAGATTTCTCTTGAGCAGGGGAAAGCTTCTCGCAGATAAGATAAAAATTCTTGTTTACAAATAAGTGTGCAATTTTATTGCCAGTTAATTTATTTTCATATTTCTTTCTTTCGTTCCAATAATCCTTTGGGCCAATATTTTGCCTAAGAATAACTTTACCAAATTTATTTTTTTGCAGTTCAGTAATAGCATCTTTTTTGTTCTTGAGATTAGCAATAACTTTGAAGCTATTTTTAAAAAATAGACTGTCAATCTTATCTTTGGAAGTTAAAAATTTATAATCTTTTTTATAGAGAAATGTTTCCTTTTCAAGCATGGCAGCTAGCACATCTATTAGCTGTGCTTTAACAACTGCTTCGTTTATTTCATAAAGGTAAGTGCTTATGTCAGTCGAAGTTAATTGAGGTAGGTTTGGTTGCCCCTCTAATCTCGCAAAAAACGGTAATACCACAGCAGATGTTTCAGAACTCTTCAAAGCACCCAGATACAAATTAAGTCTGTTCAGTTCTCCGTCAACCGAGACATATTCTCTCTCGCAATCAATATCAATTTCTTGTGTCTGAGGCGGTATCTCTATGCAAAAATCTTTAGTTATTTTTGAATATTTTTTTATTAGCTCATGAATATCTGGTTTGAATTCAGTTAGTACTCTCTTTTTGGCGCCTGGTGCTCTTTCAGGATCGCAGAATATGATATCGGCCTTGTCTAACTTTAGTTTCAATCCGTCTGAACATATCAGTTCAACATTTTTGAATTTCTTCAGATTAAGCTGCGCATATCGTATTTTTCTCTTGTCAACATCTACAGCTATTACTTTTTTGCAGGTCTTGGCAAACTCGATTGTTTGGGCGCCTATTGAGCAGCCAATTTCAACTAGCGTGTTGCAAGCCAGCCTTTTGGCCCTATACTTTGCTACTTTGTTATTAGTGGCAAATCTTAGGTCCTCAAGGGTCATGAACAGCCCCGGTTGCAATTTTCTGTTTTTGGCCCTTGCTTTTTCAATTTCTAGCAGTTCCCTATTACTGAGCATAAGTAGCAAATTATCTGTTAGGCTTAAATAATTTGCCTTATTTAAAAATCCGGTCGTAAAGTTTATAAGTCCATAGTTTGTTTTAACAAAAATGATGAAAAAGAGCGTGGGATTGTTATTAGTTTTAGTATTAGCGAGCAGTTTAGTTCTGGCAGCTGGGGAAAGCTATGATTTAGAGGATTTCAAGAAGAGCCCCATGCAAGGTATTGTAGTTGGAGAATATGATGAAGTCAGATTTAATTTATTTAATGCGACACACACAATTGTGTTCACAAGTGTAAAAGATGTTGGTTTCAGATTTACTGGATATGGTTATATGGACGATGATTTCAAGATTCAGGGTTTCGCAACGAAAAAATGGAGTTCTTATATTGATGTTAACAGGGATAATGTTTCTGATATGAACATTGCATTTTATGATTACAAAATTGATGAAGAAACAAATGAAACTTATGCAACGGTTATTTTTAAGGTTGATGATAATGCTATAACCACGCATGCCGTGTCTGAATCTGATGATTCTGGTATTATCAAAGAAGCTTCTTATAGCAGATATTTGACCACAATCGGCGTGATAGCTTTTGTTTTGCTGTTGGTGATAATTGCAAGGAGGGGGAATAACAAGAAAAAAGGGATTGAACCAGCAGAAAATAAGGCAGTAGTTGTGGAAGAAACAGAAGATAAACCTGCAGAAGAATAATTTCTTAATTTTATTTCTCGTAATAATAAACGCCGAGGCCCG
>JAZDPJ010000038.1:0-10515 GCA_043797705.1 archaeon | reverse complement strand
AGGATTCTCAGAAGACAAACAAAGATTCGGATGGAAATTAAACCAAAAAAGAGAAGATAGAATAGACACTGCCATATTCTGCAACCTCATATGGCATAACCTCTTCTGGATGGCCGATGATTAATTTTGTCCCAACCCCCCTCATACAGAAACCTTTATAAATAAACCTTGATTTTAAAGGGTAACTGGGGATGGAGCGGTAAAAAAGCTTCTCCACACCTGACAAAGAAAAAATGGCACGAATGCATTCACGGAAAAAAGGGAAATCTGGATCAAAAAAACCTGTAAACCCAGCATTACCTTCTTGGGTAAACTACAAATCAAACGAAGTTGAAGCACTAGTACTAAAACTAGCAAAAAGCGAAAACTCCCCAAGCAAAATCGGCATAATCCTAAGAGACAGCTACGGAATACCTAATGTAAAAATAATCACAAAAAAGAAGATACTACAAATCCTAAAAGACAACAAATCCGCTCCAAAACTACCAGAAGACCTAATTGCACTAGTTGAAAAATATGTAGCAACAGCAAAACACATTGAAAAAAATCACAAAGACCAAGGAGCAGTAAGAGGACTACAATTAGCAATATCTAAAATAAACAGACTATCAAAATACTACAAAAAGAAAAAAATCCTACCCGCAGAATGGCGCTTTGAACCAACAAAAGCAAAATTACTACTTGAATAAAAATGGCAAAAACACAAAAGAAAACACTTGTAAAAAAGAAAAAGAAATGGTACACAATACTTGCACCAAAAGAAATGAACCAAGTAATAATAGGTGAAACTCCTGCCTCAGACATAAGCCTCCTACAAGGAAGAGTAGTGAAAGCAAACCTAATGAACCTAACAAACGATATGAAAAAACAAAGCATGGTAGCTTCATTCAAAGTAAAAAGCGTCAAAGAATCAACCGCAGAAACAGAGTTCACAGGATATGTAATCATGCCATCACATGTCAAAAGGCTAGTCAAAAGATCCAAAGACAAAGTAGGCGACTCATTCAAATGCGAAACAAAAGACGGTAAAAAAATTGTAATCAAACCACTGCTCTTAATAAAAAACAAACTGCAACGGAATGTCCTAAGCTCACTAAGAATGACCGCAAGAGATGTATTAACAAAAGAAGCCAAGAACAAGACATTCTCGGAGTTAGCATCAGCAATCTTCAACAAAGATATACAAAAAACCACGAAGCAAGCACTGAAGAAAGTCTACCCAGTAACGATGGTTGAAATAAGAGCCCTAGAACTAGCATAATTCTATCAGAAAACCTTATAAATGAATTATTTACTAATAGCAGTAATGCCTCCGTAGCTCAGTGGTAGAGTACCTGACTTGTAATCAGGTGGTCGTGGGTTCAACTCCCATCGGAGGCTGTCCAAATGGGCCCATGGTTTAGTGGCTATAACATCTCCTTGACGTGGAGAGGGTCGCAGGTTCGAATCCTGCTGGGCCCACTAACATTCCTTGCAAACACAATATTTTTATAGAACAGTAGCTTAAAATCAAACATGCAAAAAAAAGGACAAGTAACGATATTCATAATTCTAGGAATATTAATCGCACTCATACTAATACTGCTTACACTATACAACCAGCAAATAATACTCTCTGAATGGCAAAAATCAAAAGCAGAAGCAGGAGCGGAACTGCCAGCAGAACAAAAAGTGATACAAGAACTACAAAACTGCATAGACGAAAAAACAGAAGAAGCAGTGGTAATTGCAGGCATGCAAGGAGGGTATATAACCCTGCCAGAAGACCCTATCTCTCTAGGACCCAATAACCAATTTTCAAATGCGCTTACAGTTGCAGGATCACTAAGAGTCCCATACTGGTTCTACGAAACAGCAAACGGCCTGCAAAAAACACAGATACCCAATGTAGTAATAGTGCAACAGCAACTAGGAGAATATGTGAAAAAAGAAATTTCATCTTGCGCACCTGAAACTGCACTAAGATACAACCTAGTCGCCAGCGAAGATAAGATAACTGTTGAAACAACGATACAAGACTACAGGACAACATTTAACATAAACTACCCCGTAACCTTAGAATCAGACACAATGAGATTCACAGTAGGAAAAATCGTATCAATAGTTGAAGCCCCACTTGGAAAACTGATGTCTGACGGCAGCAAACTATTATTTGATGACGAGACCTTTATCGAAGACAGAACAATAGACATGCTAGTGCTCTATGATGAACTGCCCTACACAGGAACAGAATTTGAATGCTCAACAAAACTATGGACCAAATCAAAAGTCAAAGAAGACTTCAAAAAGATACTAGCAGAAAACATACCGCAGATGAGGCTAAAAAGCACAAGAAACGAAGCTCAAGAAGCCTACTTCAACTGGGATGCTATAAACTCAAAAAATATCAACGCAAACTTCCTGTTCTTCACAAGCTGGCCAGTTGAAATGGACATCTCCCCTTCAGAAGGAGAACTCCTAAAAGGAGACGAGATAAACCAAGAAATCGGAAGCGAAGCAGCAGCATTCATGAACTCACTATTCTGCCTGACAAACTACCACTTTGTCTACAATATCAAATACCCTGTCCTGGTCACGCTCTCAGACCCAGATACCGGCTATACCCTGCAATACGCAACACAAATCATCATAAAAAACAACCAACCCAAAGAAAGCAAGATTGAAATTCCGGATCTAACATTCGAATCAGAAATATGCGGAGACAAAGCAGCCCAAGCAACAGTCTACACATTAAGAATACTGCCCGACGGCACATTAAACTCAGAAAGCGATGTTGAAATAAAATACAAATGCGCAAATGCAGTATGCAACATCGGAAAAACAGACGCGAACGGACAACTAACAGCAATGTTTCCAGAATGCTACAACGGATTCGTAATCGCCTCCAAAAACGGGCTATCAACTGAAAAAGAAATCTTCTCAACAAACCAAGAAAGCGAAATAAGCCTACTAATCGACCCATTCTACACAATACCTTTCGAGATAAAAGTAATAGACGGAGCAGAAAGATCTTTAAGAGAAGATGAACAGGCAATCATAACGCTAACCGAACAAGAAAAAGAATACATAACCTCAATAACCCAAGAACAAACAACAGTAAAACTAGTATCCGGAGCATACAAACTACAGACACACCTAATGCAAGGAGGAGCATTCGCCATAGAATTCCCAAAACAAGAAATAGAACACTGCTCTGAAGTGCCACTCCCTATTCTTGGCGTGCTAGGGTTCTCAAGAACACAATGCACAAAAACAGAAATACCAGCAAGCAAACTGTTACAAGTAATAAAGGGCGGGGCAACAACAGAATGGAAAATAACAAGATCCAAACTTTCTACAGCAAACAAAATAACATTCTATATACCTTCACAAGGCATACCTGCCAGCAATGAAGAACTTACTGAAATCTATAATAAAATAAAAACTGCCACTGCACCACAGCCAAGTGTTGAATAAAATCCAAACAAAACCTTTTTATACCCAGCAAATTTAATAAGAACTAAAGCCAAAATGGCTTTTGGAATACCGAAAAGAGGGATTAAGCTAGATGACTAAATGTTTCATAGCATTGTTTTGTTCTATCCTAATAATCATGCTACCAATTGCACTGGCAGCAGAAGTAGACATGGATGAATTTGACGAACAAGACACAGGAGAAACAATAATAGTCAATGTAAAATCCTACGAACCAGCAGTTCTAAGATCCAGCCTGATAGAAGACGATGATGTCGACATCTACGCATTCTTAACAGGATACACATTAGGGTCCGCATTGTCAAATATCGCTAAGTTCTCACAGCAAAAAGATTCTCCATTCTATGGCCAGCCAGAAATAAAACAAGTAAAAGTAAGACCGCTAAATTCTGACACAGAAGAATTAGTCAGAAACATAAGATACATGAGACCATTAAAGTACACACTAGATGACCTCGGAACACTAGCTATCAGACTAAAACAAGTTCCAGTCGAAGCAGAAGTCCCAGAAAGTATCACACTAGATCTAGATGCAGAAATATACTTTGAAAACGCAGAAAGATTATTCGGCCTAATACAACAAGACCTAATAATACCAGAAGACAAAGACGAAACAGCATGGAAAGAAGAAAAAAGCCCTGAAGAATACAGCTTCTTCTCAGGAAGAGGATTCATAAGAGCAACAGAAATAACACCAGACAGCGCATCATTTGTAATCTATGAAACACAAGGATACAAAGAACAGCCTTCAGGAATATTCTCATCAATTGCAGTTGCAATAAAACAATTCGTGCAAACACGATCGGTAACTCTGAAAGCTGGAGAAACATCAGAATACATGCGCTTCAGTGCAATGGACTTCGTACCAGAAAACGCGTTCAGAATCAAATTAAACTCAATAACAGACCCTCAACGAGAGAAAGCAAAAGTCAGAGTAGGAGTTGACGGCAAACTACAGAACCTGATACTCTACGAAGGCATGCCCCTGTTCAGCGGGTCATCATACAAAGTAGCAAGCATAGAAGAAAAAGCAGACCCTAAAGGAGGACAAAGAAGATATGAGATATCGGTACAAGGGCCATTAGGAAAATTCACAGCAACAAAAACATTCACGCCCACAAAAAACAAAGTCTACCTGCCAAAAGTCTACCTAGGAACGACATCAATGATAAAACCATTCCAAATATCAGACCTCCCAACAAAAATCGGAATGTTCTTTCCAGGATCCAAGTTTGACATACCAATACTTACTTCATTAGATGTAACCAACCAGTTCCAAATAGAAAAAGACATGACCCTATCACAAGTCCTTGAAGCAGTCCTGCCAACAAGATACATAGCAGTCGAAGAAGACAACGCAGTCACGATAAAACTTACAAAAGACGCAATCTCAAAAGATGTGTGCAACGGAAGAGTAATAGTGCTGAACACTGAAGAAGATGTAAAAACCGCCCTAAAAGAAAATGTCATCTGCACAGCAATAACACAATACAAAGAACTGATAAAAGACCATGGAGACGAATCATCACCAAGCGGAGCAACATACAGAGACCTGGCAAACTATAAAATAGGAATGCTTTACGAAGAACTCTACCAAACACTTCCTGACGAAGAACAATTATCTGCCGGAGAACTCGCCATAAACTACCTAGAAAAATCATTAACAATCTCCGGACTTGAACAAGGCATGCTATCAAGCATCCGTGAAAAAATCAGTGAACTGAAAAAAGACATTGAAAGCAATGCACAACATAAAATAGCAATATTCGAAGACAACGGAAGAGAAATATCACTCCAACTCAACGAAGTCGTCCAGACACCAGCCCACCTAAAATCCCAGACAAATATACAAGTAGAAGGAAAAGGCACATCAACATACGGAGTAGGAGACAGCGTAATAACAGCAGAGGACGAATCTTACACATGGCGAGTAAAAGCTATCGGCACAAATGATGTCACACTAGAAAAAGTAGCACTAAAAGATGCAAAAACAAAATCTGCCACTGAGACCATCCGAGTAAAAACACCAACAAAAATAGACGGCAAAAGCCTGAGCATATTAGACATACAACTACACAAACAAGCATACATATCAATAATCCCCGGAACAGGCGACCCATTAATGAGCAAAACCAACTTCACACTCCGCATACCCATCGAAAAAAGACTGATACCACTTTCACCAGAAACAATAAGCCAGCAACTCAACCAGACACAATACTGGATAGATGAACTTGAAAAAATCACAACAGATCTAGAAAAAGTAGTAGAAACATGGAATACAGTATGCCTAGCAACATTCGCATACCTAACAATCAAAAACTCATTCTTCCTGGGACTAGCAAGAACGCAAGCAAGAAAAGATGTACTCTACGGACCAGACGGATCATCTGGATGGGCAGAATTCTGCTCAGCAAACACTGGTACAGAAAAATACGACAGCTATGACGCATGCATCAGAGCAAACGAAGACAAAATAGAAAGCCAAATAGACGATACACAAACAGTAAAAGAAAAACTTGACGATGAAATGGCAGACTACCAAAACCAACAATGGTACAAAGAACTAACAGCAGACTACAAACAGATTGACAAATACGGAAAGTATGCAGGAGGATTCTTCACAGAAGAAGAACTAAGAAACTACAGATACGGCCAGCTGCTGAAAGAAACAAGCTCCTACTCAACCCTAACAGGACAAGGAGGCAGCTATAACTACAAATCAGAAGTCGACGGAAAATCAGTAGACTTCACCAATGCCAACCTGAACATGAAACAAGCATACAACGACGCAGCCGACGCAATGACAAAATACTCTCCTGCAAATGCTGCTGAAGAACAACAAATATTCAATGACCTCTACAGCCAAAACCTGCAAAGCCTCTCTAAAAAAGACATCATAACCTCTGATGAATTCAGAGAACTGAATAAAGACACAGTAACAGCAGTCCCGTTACTGAGAACACAACAAACTGGAAAAGCATACATCAACACTCCCACTGGAAGAGTTGACTTAGAACAAGCAAAAGTAAGCGACTACATAGCCATGCTGGGATCAAGAGTAGAAGCCCCTGGCAAAGATACAGAGGCATTAGTAAATGAAATAGACAGAATGAACGAAAAATACAAAAAGAACCTCAATGCACCACTAATCACAAGCCAAGGAATAATCTATGTAGACAAAGCAGGAAAACTATACGCAAGCATAGCAACATACGACCTATCTAAAATAAACACGGAATACGCAGTAAGAACCGCACAATTCTACCCTGACGGAAAACCCTACTGCATACCAACAAGCAACGGAGACTATGTAAAAGTGCTATCTTTCTTCGCTGATGGCAGCCCTAACATAGTGCAGCTATGGAATGTAGGGCCAGACGGAAAAATCTGCAGCAACGATGACATACCAATAAAACACGAAACACTACTAAACCTACCAGAAAATGAACCAGAACAAAGAAACCTAAGATCAAAAGCAGCAAGGGTAGGAACACACGGTGAAGGCGAAGTAATATCAATAGGAGGAATAGAATTCACAATAAGCACATCAACAGCAAAACTGGACAAACAAGCAGGAGGACCAAGCTGCTACGATGTCATGGACCCAGATGACTGCTCGACACTATTCGGAGTATGCGACCCAGTGATGTGCCCATCATCAAGATTCAACCTTGGAGGAACATACCATGTAGACAATGTAGTACAATCAGGAATAATAGGATCACTAGTCCTTGGACTGCACAACTTTGACATAAAAGAACCAGTACCAATCTGCATAACAGGGGTACTAGCAGGACTAAAAAACATACAATCAGTACTTGAAGGATATGTACAATGCCTGAAAGAAGCACAAGCCACAGGAAAATCAGTAGGAATATGCGATCAAATAAGATCAGTATTCATATGCGACATAATATACAGAGAAGTTGTTAGCCTTCTGGATGCAAAAGGAGGAATACTAACCTGGATGGCCAAGAAAGTATTCGGAGAAGGCGGAGGAGAATACCTAGACTTCCAAAACAGCCTGCAAAATGTACAAAACTCAGTAGGCTTCTTCACGCAGTCATACTCAAAAACAGCATTCGCAGCATACAGAGGAAGAACAACAGAAGAACTTGGAACAACAATATGCAGCGCAGCAATCTACGGCAAACTACCAGAACTAGGAGAAATGGTAAGCGAACTAACAAAACCAGAAAGCCCGCCGCAATTCATGGCAAAACTATCAGTAACACCGCACTCAGAATCAGCAACCATAAAAAAAGAAGCATACGAAATCTTCTACCACATCTACGCAGGAGAAGACAAAAAAGCAGACTACACAGTATTCCTAAGAAACAGAATAGGCGACACATACTACGCAACAGAAAAATGCGGAGGCCGAAGCGGAGAAATAGCAGCAGGAGGAATATCAACACACTCACTAGACTGCGTGACAGACTCAGGATATGATGAGGTATGCGTAACAATAAACGGAATAACAGAATGCGGATTCGGCAAAGTCACATCAGCATTCTCACTGAACTATCTGAATGACCTGATAGTGGAAGATGAAGCAACAAAAGGAATAAGCACAGAAGAAGAATGCATACCAGACAACCAAAGATACAACTCACCAGTCCAAAGCATAATCTCCGGAGGAGCCATAGGGGCAACAGGAATAGTAAGGGTATGCTCAATACAAAACCCTGGACAAGGAACAAACCCGGAAAGCTGGAAAACAATAGGCACCTGCGGCAAAGACACAGCGGGCAGAAGCATAGGAAGCTGCTGGATAGACCTAAGAACAGTCTCCATCCATGACACAGAACGAATGGAGAACACGCAAAGAGCACTACAAGAAGCAGGACTGAGCACAACAAAAATCTCACAGGGCGCAACATACCTACTAGACAAAGAAACAAGCGAAGCAGAACTAGCAAGACTCAACAGCCTAAAAGGAACAGCCACAACCCCTGCACAAAAATTCGAGCTAATGCAAGCCTACACCGCACTACAAGAACAATCATTATCACTAGCAGTTGCTGCAGAAGCACAATACCAATCAGCAACCTTGCTTGGAGAGTTATCCTCATTCGCCATCATAACAGAAACTAAAGCAGCAGGAATTTTGGCAACAGATGAGGGAATTGTAGTGCCGGGGCTCACAATTCCTATAGGAGACTGCGAAACATGCCAGGAAGGAGTACTTGGAGGATTATTTGCAACATGCTCCTTGGAAAGATGCCATGGACTTGGTAAAAGCTGCTTCTTTGCAAGTGGATTCAAAGACAAATGCTTCTTATGCCATGATGCTGAACAATGTGAAGACCTCAATGATGACCTAAACCAATGCGAGAGCGATTGCACACAACAAGCAGGATTAAACTGTAAATTAGGAATAAAAGACGGGGCAACGCAATGCATAGAACAAGAAGAAGATGTGATAGACCTAGTAAAATTACAAGACATGTTTGTCAATAAAAAATTAGAATGCATCTCAACAGACTGCAGAATATCAAAAAACTTAATCAAGCCGCTACAGGGAGTAATTGATGAACTGCAGGGAGGTGAAAAACTAGTTGTCACAAGCGCACACAGAACTCTCCAAAGCCAAAAAGGTCTTTTCATAAGATACCTTGATGACAGCGGCAATATCGCCTGCGGACCAGATGTTAAAATAGAACCGGCAAGCATAGACCTTCCGATAGTACAAGATATAAACTCATATAAAAACTGCCCACATGTCAAAGACGGAGCAATAGACATAACACTATACATTGCAGGGAAGCAAGACAGCAGGAAACTAGAAACCTTAATGTGCAATGCTGAATGGATAGGATACGCCGCAGAAATATGGCACTACGAGTATGAAACAAGCAGGTGGAAAACTGAAAAAGCAAAAGACTCAAATGCATGCCTCTACGGCACAGCAGCACAAATAGCAAATAGAGAAAATATACATGTCCCTTAGAATGAAAACCTTGAAAAAATTCTTGACGCAAGTTGCGCTCTCATTACTGTTCTTAGCTGGGGCGACACTGTCAATAGTGCTTACCAAGGCGATAGTGACCGCATACATGAAGCAAGTGCAAAGCTACTCAGCGACAGCATCGCAATTAGGGGCCGTAGCTTCAACACCAGAAGGACTCATTCAACTCCAAAGCCTTCTTGAAACAATAAATCCCCTAATACAGAAAACAATGATACTAACTTACTTTATTTTACCGCTAGTTCTGTTCCTGCTATTCGTTGGGCTTATCGGCACAAGCTTCTATCTTGCAAAAGAAAAAACAAAAATGAAATTCTCTAGATATATTTTAATTTTTGCAGCAGTGTCAGTGATACCATTCTCAGCTACTATGTATCTATTGTTAAAAATCTTGCAGCTAACAGGGACAGTCTTCCTGATAGGAGACCAACTTGGGATGTTCTCACTTTACATACTGCCCCTATTAGTAATAGGATATGCAACTATGATAGCATATGCACAAATAGGAAATTACTCTTTGGAAAAAACCCTTGCAGTTTTGAAAAAAAGCTATATCCTCTTTCCGATATTTTTACTATTGACTATTGTCCTCGTCGCACTGTTCTCAACTGTCCTGTCGACTTACCTGAAAATAAACTCTGGTTTAGAATTGTCTGTGGCGTATAACTTTTTGGCATTACTAATTGTGCTATCTGCGACAATATTATTTAAGAATTCCCTAATAAAACTCATGCAGTCTTATGCTCGTTAAGGAACTTCTCTATTATAGCGCTGCTGAGCCATTCCTCGATAGAATCATATTTGCCATTGGACTTCTCAACCATCTTGGCAATAGTTGAATACTCCTCCTCAGATATCTTAATATTGACAAGCGTACCCATAGACTAAATGCATAGAATAATTGGTATATATAGTTTGTGCTAGTTTGGGGGTTGGGACAAAATTAATCATCGGCCATCCAGAAGAGGTTATGCCATATGAGGTTGCAGAATATGGCAGTGTCTATTCTATCTTCTCTTTTTTGGTTTAATTTCCATCCGAATCTTTGTTTGTCTTCTGAGAATCCT
>JAZDPJ010000030.1:0-11381 GCA_043797705.1 archaeon | reverse complement strand
AGTATTGGGACAGCGAGGGTTTTAGTGCATGATTTGTTACAGACGGATAGTGTGGATGAGCTTAAGATTGGAGTTAATGTTACTGCCCCAACAGACGAGCCTGCCGGAGCAAAGACTAGCAGTATGACGATTGTGGCAGTGCAGTCGTGATTATCATTTTTTATTTGTGAAGTAAGAATAGTTTGTTTGTTCATTTAGTACAGTCGCAGAAAGCTGCAAGGTATTTAACCTGGATCAGAAGAAAAGCAGAAGGGCCATCGAAAGCAAACACATCACAATCCTGAAACAACTAGAAAGATCCTAATCAACTTATACTCCTTAAGGGAACTCATTGAGTATTAGTTGCGTGGAGACTGAAAGCTTCTCTTCACAACCCTATCCAACAAAACCGAACGTCCCTTTACCTCTCTGTCAGAAAGTTGCTCTAACTCTGCAGCAGGAGTCCCGAGCCTTGCGCCAAATCTTGAAATATTAACGATATCCGGCCTAGTCTCTTTTATCAATTCAACTGTCTCTCGGAAATCAACTTCAGTCTCAGAAGGGAAACCAACAATAACATCTGTGCTGATACATATCTTAGGAATACCTTTCCTGAACGCAGCCACCACCCCTTTGAAATCATCAACAGAATACTTCCTCCCCATATCCCCCAGCACCTTATCACTTCCAGACTGAACAGGCACATGAACAAACCTCAATACCTTCTCAGACTTGAAAATCTCAACAAGATCTTTCAGATACTTCTTTGCGAAATCAGGATTCATCATACCAACACGCACAATAAAATCTCCCTTAACAGCAAGGACTTCCCTCAATAAATTAGGCAAAGAATCGCCAATATCCAAACCCCAACAACCAGTATCCTGAGCAGTCAAGTTGATACGAGTACACCCCTCACTGACAGCATCCCTAACTTCTCTAAGAATCTCATCTTTCGGGTAAGACTTCAACTCCCCCCTTGCAAAACGGACAGAACAATAAGTGCACTCACCTAAGCAACCCTGACAAATAGGGATATTCGCCACAGACTTCTTCATCCTCTTGATAGGAATATTCAGCCTGCCCTCCTTCTCATCCGAACTAACATCCTTGGACTCCCTCAAAATATCAGGCAAAGAAAGAATAGTGTTAGGATCAAAAACAGCATCCACCCCCGGACAAATCTTCTTAAGATCAACCATCCTCGGCAAGCAACCGCCAACAAAAACCTTCTTATCTTCAGGCAAAGAATTAATAAAACTCACCACCCGATTCTGAGTCACAGTCTTGACACCGCAAGAATTAACCACAACAATATCAGACTCATCAACAGAATCAACAACCTCAAAATCATTCTCCAACAAAATCCCACAAATGTTCTCACTATCACGATGATTGCAAACACAACCAAAAGTTTTTACAAAAACCTTCATGAACCTGCGAGTAAATAGTTAGATTTATAAATTTAATTGATATAGAAAAAAACATAATTAAAAAAAGGGGTGATACCATGGCAAAGAAAAAGGCAGCAAAAAAGAAAACAGCAAAAAAGAAGTAAATTAATTGTAGTAGTATTGACCCCGGCTTCTTTGGGTTCTGTCTAAATTGGAGCCGGGCTTATTTATTCTCGGACGATGCGTCTCATTATCATGCCTATAAGTTATATCCAACATCTTCAAAACCTCATTCATACCATCTCTCTTTGTCACAGGACCAAGAACATGACCATTCACACCAGAAACACCCTGGAAAACAAGCATTGAATCCCCAATATGATCAATGAACTGCACATCATGATCAATAACAATAGCACAAACATTCTGCTTCATAACAAACTCCTTAATCACATCAGCAACCAACAACCTATCCTCAACATCAACAAAAGCAGACGGCTCATCAAAAGCAAACACATCACAATCCCGAGACAAAGTAACAGCAATATACAACTTCTGCAACTCACCACCAGAAAGATCCTTTATCTCCCTGTCCAACAACTTCCCCAAACCCAACTTCTCAAGAATATTCTGCTTATACCAACCAGAGTTATACCTGTTCTCAGCAATCTTAATCAACCACCCCTTAACAGTACCCTTAACATTCGAATTCGGATACTGCTCCTTGTATGCAATCCTAACTTTCTTAACATCCCCCTCGTCAGGCTTCTCAACACCAGCAAGCATCTTCAAGAAAGTAGTCTTACCAAGACCATTCGCACCCATAACCGCAAGAACTTCGCCCTTATGAATAATTCCAGCATTAGTTGTCAGCTTAAACTTGTCAAAACTCTTCTTCAAAGCCTCAAACTCAAACAATACTTCCTTTGAAGCAATCTGCTCAGCAACAGAACCAAACTTTATACTATAATCCCTAAACCGGACATTATCATCAGGCAGGTAACCATCCAAATACTCATTGATGCCACGCCTCACAGCCTTAGACTGAGACACAACCCCATAAGCACCATGCTCGCCATAAAAAATCTGCATCTCATCAGAAATATAATCCAAAGTCGCCAAGTCATGCTCAACAACCAAGACAGCAACATCCTCTGAAACAAGATTCCTAACCAACCTAGCAACCTTAATCCGAGTAGTAATATCACAAAAAGAAGCAGGCTCATCAAAATAATACACCTCAGCCTTCTTAGAAGCAGCAGCAATAATCGCAACCTTCTGCAGCTCCCCACCAGAAAGTTCAGAGAGTTTTCTTGACATCAAATTATCAACACCCAATTCTTTCGCTAACTCTTTTGATACACCACGCTCATCAACTTTATTTAACAAATCCTTAACAGTGCCAGAATACTTCTTAGGAAGCAAGTCAATACGCTGAGGCTTATAAGAAACTTTTATTTCCCCCTTGAAAAGCCTATCAAAATAAGAACCAAGATAAGACTTGGAATACTTACTAACAACCTTACCATCTTCCGGAGGATTTTCGAAATCACCAAGATTAGGCTTCAAATTACCAGACAAAATATTCAAAGCAGTACTCTTACCAATACCATTCCTTCCCAAAATACCAACAACAGCACCCCTCTTTGGAATAGGCAACTTAAACAATTCAAACTCATTCTTGCCAAACCTATGAATAGGCTCCTCATCTAATTTAGACGGCAAATTAACTACCTTAATGCACTGCACAGGGCACTTCTTCGGACAAATACCACAACCTGCACAAAGAATCTCATCAATGAACGGCTTATTATCCAACTCATTGACAACTATACAGTCCTTCCCAGTGCGATTAACAGGGCAGTAATGGCCACAAATGAAATCACAAGTGGAACCATTCTTGCACCTTACACGCTCAATAATAGCTACACGCCTTGCCATGGAAAAACACATATGACGCTTATTTTTAAAGCTTTGCAAAAGATTATAAGGAAAAAGACACCCTAAAAATACATGAAAACCTCCTGGAAAAAGGAAAAAACCTGGCAGCTAACAAAACCCTGGGAAAAAATAATCTGCGTACTAGGAATACCCATACTTATCAACACCCTTGCAGCAATATACTTCACCAGCAGAACCGCAGCCATAATAGCCATATTAATTACAGCGATCTTTGTCTACGATGTAGTCAAACGAAGAAGAGGAAAAGTCATCTGGGATTTAGATAATCTTTGGGAAAGAGTAGTCTATGTAGTAGCGTGGATCAGTTTTATATTAGCAATTGTATTGATTATATTGAGTTTCTTCACGAATGCGCTTAAGTTCTAAGATCAACAAGACAACAATCCATCCTACCATCAAAAATATCTCTCTCAATCTTCACAATATTATTATCTAACTTTCCAACAAAAAAGGACAGCCAAAAATCTTATTGTTAGGAGTGATGACCACCTGTTCATGAACAGCAGGACAATACTTCTCAAGTTTCTCACCTTTACTTCCCAGCCTCGGACCAAAATCTCCATGCAAAAGAATTTCTAATTCCTCTTTTTCAAATATTTTACGTTGATTCTGAACACTATCAAAAAACTCCTGTCTTTTATCCCCATTAAGCCTCTTCGAACCAACATAATTAATGAAACCCACAGAATCAGCATCCAAAACATAAGCATCAATACACATCTCTTTTACTAAGTTGTAATTATCATCAGTTACAACTTCCATGAAACCAACTCTGAAGTTACGATTCTTTGCTTCTACACAAACTTCCGAAGAAATATCAATAGGAGCACTATCTAAATCCGAAGCAATACCATAATGCCTGCTTATACGAATCTCATCAATATCATTCTCAGACAACTTATCATAAAGAGATTTGTCCCTTAATAATAAGATACCATTAGTCATCACATAACTTCTACCTGTCTGCCTGATGCACTTCAAGTAGTTTGTATCAGTCAATAGCTCACTACCAGACAGCCAGATATCATAACCTTGACTCTTCAGACTACTAATTAGTCCACTAGTATCCTCAGGACCCCTCTTCCCAGTATAAGAAAGAAAACAATGATTACACTTCAAATTGCACGAAGCCTTATCATTCACCATTACTATCGCTTGCATAAGCCTCCGGAGGGATTTGAACCCACGACCACCGCTTTACGAAAGCGGTACTCTACCGCTGAGCTACGGAGGCATCAACTGCCTTCTTCTGGCATGCACTGCAAACAGGCTTACCTTTAACAAAAGTACCATGAATCTTGCCAAGGAAAGTCCTCTCAATCTTCTCCCCGCAAATTGAACATTTATCTGCCATAACCCCTGAAATCACAGTTATAATTTAAATAAGTTTGCACGGCTCAGCAATGGTTAGTAAAGCAGGTATTTAAGAGAACCCCCCACCCACTTCGACAGGCTATGACCTTTAGACCAACCTATTTCTTAATTTTCCGAAAATATATCCATATGTTTAGAATAATTTTGAAAAGTCCGAACAAGAGATTATATACCATTAACACTTCCCCCGCCTTTATGCAACAAAAAGAAAGAAATTTAATTGAGACTAAGATTTACAACAAGCTTGTATCTTCTATCGGGCTTCTCTTGGACGAAGCAAGAAGAGAGGCTTATTCACAGATAAACAAGACACTAACCAAAGCCTACTGGGAACTTGGCAAAAGAATAGTTGAGTTTGAACAAGAAGGCAAGAAAAAAGCAAAGTACGGCAGTAACCTACTTGAAAATCTTTCTAAAGATTTAACAGAAAAACATGGCAAGGGATTTTCGGTAGATAATTTAGAGAAAATGAGAAAATTTTATCTGGCCTTTCCAAATTCCGAGACACTGTCGCGGAATTTGTCTTGGAGCCATTACTGCCTGATATTAAGGCTTGATGAAGAACTGGCAAGAAGATTCTATCTGAAAGAAGCCGAGAAAGAGAGATGGAGCGTTAGGGAGCTTGATAGACAGATAAATTCAATGCTTTTTGAAAGGATTGCTTTGAGCAAAGATTCAAAAGAAATTTTGAAGCTCTCCCAAAAAGGGCAGGTTATTGAAAAGCCAGAGGATCTAATCAAAGATCCTTATATATTAGAGTTCCTAAACTTAGAAGAATCAAATAGCTATAGCGAAACTGATTTAGAAGATAAAATAATGACCCACCTAAAGAAGTTCTTGCTGGAGCTAGGCAAAGGCTTCATGTTTGTTGCTAGACAAAAGAGGATCACTCTAGACGATGAGCATTTCTACATTGATTTGGTATTCTACAATAGACTGCTGAGATGCTTTGTTATCATTGAGCTAAAGATCGGAAAATTATCCCATAAGGACTTGGGCCAAATCCAGATGTACGTCAATTATTATGATAGGGAAGTAAGGAAAGCTGAGGAGAATCTGACGATTGGCATACTGCTATGTACTGATAAGCGGGATGCAGTTGTGAAATATACTCTGCCCAATAATAATAAGCAGGTTTTTGCTTCAAAATACAAGTTGTACCTGCCGGATAAGAAACTGTTAGAGAAGGAAGTGAAGAAATCATTGGATACCAAAGAAAACAGCACAAAAATTATTTAAACCAGTCGTAATACCAAAATAGAGATGAACATAATCCTAATAGGACCCCCTGGAACCGGAAAAGGCACACAAGCAGAAAGACTGAGCAAAAAGCTCAACATACCCCACATCTCAACAGGAGAGATGTTCAGACAGCTAGCCACAGAAGGTAATGCCCTAGGAGTAGAAGCCAGAGATAAATACTGGGGAAAAGGAAACCTCGTGCCAGACAACATAACAATAAAACTAGTAGAAGAAAGACTAGCAAAAGCCGACTGCAAAAACGGGTACATACTAGACGGATTCCCAAGGACAATACCACAAGCAAAAGCCCTAGACCAAATAACCACCATAGATGAGGTCATAGAGATACAAAGCTCAAATGATGTAATAATCAAAAGGCTGACAAGCAGAAGACAATGCATCAACTGCAAAAAGATATACGGCATAGACGTGCCCCCAACATATGAAGGCATATGCGACAAGTGCAACGGAAAACTCATACAAAGAGACGATGACAAAGAAGAAGTGATAAAAGAAAGGCTAGAAGTCTACCAAAAACAGACAAAACCATTAACCAGCTACTACACAAAACAAGGAAAGCTAACAGAAGTAAACGGAGAGCAGCCAATACCCCACATACTTGAAGACATAATAAAAACAGTAAGCAAATGAAAAAAACAAAAATCTTCTCCTACATATTCCTCGGCGCATTATCAGTTCTAGCAATCAGAGAATGCTCTTACCATATCGGCCCATCAGAAAGATACAGGCAAGAATTCCAAGAAGAGGTAAAAACATACTCAGAGAAGATAAAAAACCGAAGATTCCCAAGAAACTCAAAAACTGAAAACACAATCAACCTCACAGTATACCTCGACGCTGAATTCAAGCTCAACCATGACCGCTGGCTGACCATAGACACTGACTGGGAGAAAGACTTTGAGACAAGCCTGGAAAAAGCAGCAAAAAGATTCAACGAAGAATTCAACATAAACTTTCAAGTCGACGAAGTAAAATACTGGAACCCTGAAATCGAAAGCGATAAACCACTCCACAAATGCATAGACCACCTATTCGAAAAAGAAAGCGACACAATAGGAGTCATAGGACTGACAGGAAAAGAGACATACAACACCGCCACAATAGGAGTCGCACAAACAAAATACCTCCCAAAACTGAAGCTAGCCACCGTAATAAGAGACATAAGGAAATCCCCAATAGACCTCGAATACTTCATATTCCACGACCTGCCACTTGAAAACCTAATCCAACACGAAATCAGCCACTGGTTCTACGCACATGACCTGCTAGGCATCGAAAAATCAGTAATGGACTACAACTACATAGGCAAAACAAACAGATGGGACCACAACAACAAACTAAGAATGGAATCACGCATACCAGAAATTCTAGAAGCCACAAAGGCATACAAAAACTTAAAAACAAAGCCGTAATAGATTAATGCATGGCAGAAGCACAATTATCGAACGAAGATAAGTCCATAATAAACTTCTTAGCATCACTAGAAAAACTAGGAATCAATATCACAAACCGAGACGGCATGATCGCATGGTTCAAAGACAAAATAACAAGAGGCGCCACACTACCAGAAATAAAACAAATACTACAAGAACAAAACTACGACTTCAAAAAAACCCACACAATCATTGAAGCAAAACTTGAAAGCAGAACAGCATCAAAAAAAGTAGACGCACTCGAAACAAAAATCAAAACCGAAGAAGAAACAAAAAAACAACAATCCCAACTGCAATTCATAATCACCGCATTCCTAATCGCAATCATAAGCGTAGGATCCTCCTGGTTCATCAGCAAACAAGTATCTGACATAGACACAAGCGTACTAGGAGACACAGGCGGAATCCTAACAACCTTCATCAAAGCAGGATGGATAATCGGAATAGCAGCAGGATTCGTAGGACTACTACTAATAACAATGTTCATCTCTGAAAAATACAAAAACAAAAAAATAATCCCACTAAAAGATACAGAATATCAAAAGGAGCGCAGCCCATAACATGAAAAAAGGACAACTATACATCCTCACCTCACTAATCCTCATAGTAATAATATACGGCATGGTAACAATAGCCAACCAAACCTCCCAAGAAAGCATCACAAACGACTTTAAAAAACTCTCAAACAACTACGCAAACGAAGGATCGAGACTCATAAACGCAGTCATGAAAGACGGAGGGGACCCAATAACCGTAGTAAATACATTCAGAGACTTCACAAGATCATACACCTCCTACCTCAAAACACAAAGCGCTGACTTCGGACTCATATACGTATTCTACTACACAGGAATATACCCCGACAAAGGCTACCTATATATCGGGAACTACCTAAACATGCCAATGCTCGTAAGCTACGACAAAGAAAACTACGCATTCATAGACGGATGCTACGAAGAGATACCTGTCGGAATAGGATACGACGGAATCAGCCTAGACCTAAGACCCGACGCCCTTGATGTAGAAAAATGCGAAATACAACTCCCATCAGGCGACGCCATATCCATAAACAAAGTATACGTAACAATCGGAGGATACGGATATACATTTGAAGTTAAACCCGGCCAACCAGAAATAGTCATAGTAAGCAGAGAAGACACACCAGAACAAAGACAAGTATTCGTGGGAGGCAGTTTTGTCCCAACAACAGAAAACACAGTCTTATTCAGCGACTACTGCGAATCAGACACATCCCTACCAGGAAACGAATGCGACGAAGGAACCATATGCCCAACAGCATACCTAACAAAAGACGACTGCGAAAGAGACAACGCATGCACATGGGACAATCCAAATAAAATATGCAAAAATGTCGAATAAAAAAGGAATCTCACCAGTAATATCCTGGGTCCTGATACTAGGATTCAGCATGACACTCGCAGTAGTAGTAACCAGCTGGTACCTGCAACAATCCGAACAAATGACAGAATCCTCACTAACCACACTCGAAGGAGGAATGGAATGCAATGAAGTAAGCATAAATGTCGCCTATACTTACGACGGAGTCAATTGCTGGCTAAAAGTATCCAACACAGGCAAATACAAAATAGACAGCGTAAAAATAAACACAGTTACAAAACCCTACGACAAAAATCCAAAAGAATACTGGAACTTCACAAACAACGACCCAGACCCACTAGACATACTCTGCGAAGAAACAAAAATAACAGTCAACCCAATACTAAAAAGAGGAGACAACCTAATAAGCTGCCCAAACGACCGAATCTATGAACAAAAAACAATCCCGTAAAGGCCTAGCCGTAATAGGCTGGGTGCTAATGGTTGGATTCACAATAGTCTCAGCAATGCTTGTAATAAACTGGGTACAAGACAAAGGCGGAACACTAGCAGAAGAAACAGTAACCTACGCAGAAGGAAAAATTGACTGCCAAGCAGTAAGACTAGCAAACCTAAGCACAGACTGCCTGACAGGAGATGTAGAACTAAAAAACATAGGAACACTACACATCGTAAAAGTAATGGCACAAATAAACGATGAAAGAAGCGAAGAAAAAACACTAGACCTAAAAGCACAAGGCGACCCGCTAAAATTAAACATCGGAAACTTTAAATCACTAACAGTAATACCAATAATACAAAGCAGCGGAAAACTACTAGGATGCAAAGAAAAAAACATAAGAGTGTACTGCCCATGAAAAAAAAAGGAATATCCCCACTAATAGCAACCGTACTAATAATCGGATTCACAGTAGCAATAACAGGCGTAATAATGACCTGGGGAAAATCATTCATACAAGAAAAAACACAAACAGAAGGAGCAGTAGCAGAAGCAAGAATGGCATGCATCTCAATAGACTTCACAGTAGACAAAATATGTAAAAATACCGACAATAAGATGGAAATCACCCTGAGAAACACAAAATCAGACACAATAGACGGATTCTCATTCAGATCAATCTACCTAACAGACATAATTGAATACAAAACAGAACTCAAAGGACTAGCAACAGAAACAATAACACTAGACATAACAAAGACACTAGAAACACTAGACATAGTACCGCTACAAAAATCAGCAGACAAATACCAACCATGCAGCAGCCAGATGAAAACAGTAAGAACAGGCACATTAGAACCCTGCTAATTCTTAAAAGTAAGTTGGTAAACTTTATAAACCCTTAAACTTAAAACCAAAATACGCGGGAGTGCCGGAGTGGTCAAACGGGGTGGACTCAAAATCCACTGGCTTAGTGCCTACGCAGGTTCGAACCCTGTCCCCCGCATAATGAAAAAAGGGATCTTTGGACTAATACTCCTATCAGTAGCAAGCGTAGTCACTGCGCAACTACTGCTGAAAAAAGGAATGACAACAGCCGGAGGATTCAACCCTGAGCAGATAACCCCATTCTTCATAAGCGCAATACTCAACCCCTACGTACTAGCAGGAGCAACACTATTCATACTAAGCGCAGCAATATGGCTAATGGTACTGTCAAAAGCAGAGCTAAGCTACGCATACCCAGCACTAAGCCTAAGCTATGTGATAACCGCCATAGGAGCATGGCTGCTATTCAATGAAAATTTAAGCGCATTAAGAATCGGAGGAATCATAATCGTATGCGCAGGAGTATTCGCGCTCTCAAAAAGCTAAGAAAAATGATATACCACATACTACTCGGATTTAATTTAGCCCTAATAGTACTGGGACAACTATTCCTAAAGAAAGGCATGGGACGATATAGTAATTTTGGCTTCAAAGATCTTCCAAAACTCATAACAAACTACACAGTAATACTAGGATTAGTATTCTACGGATTCGCACTCACACTATGGCTAGTAGTACTAACAGGACTGGACCTAAGCTACGCACTGCCAATAGAAAGCTCAAATTACCTACTTATAGCGCTGTCATCAAAATTCCTCTTCAAAGAAAAAGTCAGCAAAAAAAGATGGCTAAGCATATTCACAATAATCCTAGGAGTAATACTAGTCGCACTAAGCTGACAAAAGCTATATAAATGCCTAAGACAGGACATATATGAATGGTACTAGAATCCTTAATAAAACCCTGGACCGCAGAAAGAAAACCCCTAAACCTACTGATATACGGAGCACTCTACGCATCCGTCGCAGTAATACTAAGCCTATGGATATTCAGAGACCAAGCAAGCATGATAATGGTCTTCCTAACAGTACTCGCATGCATACCACTAATATACAAAGCACTGATCGACGAAGAAAAAAAAGATGTAAAAATAAAAGAAGAGATGAGCATCCTAAGAGAACACAGCAGAATACTACTGTTCCTACTATTCCTATTCCTCGGATTCGTGATAGCATTCTCACTATGGTTCATATTCCTACCAGGAGCAACCGCAGAAAGCCTATTCGACACACAACTAAACACCATAAGCGCAATCAACAGCCAAGCAACAGCAGGAAGCATAACAGGAGC
>JAZDPJ010000016.1:0-6497 GCA_043797705.1 archaeon | reverse complement strand
TGATCTTAGGACTTCGGCTCCTTTGTGGGATGGTGCTGTTTTGAGCATCTCCTCGAGTGCTTTTAGTTTTTCTACTGGTGTTTGCGCTAGGTGGAACTTTTTTTCTGCTGCAAAGTATTCGTGGCTTGCGTTTATTGGCATACTTTCTCACTTGGTTGTTGCTCTTATAAAATTTTCCATATTGCTCGGAAAATTGCGTGTTTTTGTTAGCTAAAGTTTATGAATTCCTGTTTTTGTTCTAGTTGGTTATGGTTAAGGTAACAATGCAAGAGTTTTTCCATAGGTTTTTATACTTAAAATGACTGTTTCCATTTAGGATGTTTGAATTTTTTACAGTGGGTGTGGAGTCTGCTTCAAATTGGATATTTGGTCTTGTCGCTGCGGTGGCGATTGCTTCGGCTGGTATCATTGTTGGTACTATTCTGGGTAAGGTTGTGAAGCGTGTTTTGCATGAGTTTGAGGTCAATAAGGTGCTTAAGGCTCAGGGGATGACTTTGCCTGTGGAGGAGTTTTTGTCTGGGATTATCAAGTATGCGATTTATCTTGTTGGTATTGTTTGGGCTTTAGCAGAGCTTGGTCTTGCGACAATGGCGATGGAGATTATTTTGGCGGTTATTTTTGTGTTGTTGGCGGTTTTTGTGATACTTGCTTTCAAGGATTTTATTCCTAATATCATGGCTGGTTTTTTCTTGCATCAGAAAGGCATGATTAAGGCTGGTGATTATATCCGGGTGAAGTCTGTTGAGGGGAAAGTTCTTGAGATTGATTTTATTGAGACTAAGATTAAGATGAAGAACGGCGATACGATAATGGTTCCTAATTCTATTTTGACTAAGAATGAGGTTGTTAAGTTTAAAAAATCCAAGCCAGTGGTTTCAGATAAATCACAATAAAAGCCAATGCAATCCAGAACAAGCTTCCAATAACTATTTTTGGTTCTTTGAAGGCTTTTTCAGGGTTTCTTGCCAGCACTCTATTTTTGTCAGTAAGGTATGAGTAGCTAAAGACTACGTATATTGCGAAAGGTAAGGTGACAATGAGTAAGGGGTATAGGCTTAGGAAGCTGTATAGGCTGTAGCTCATAACTAGAGCGACTGTGGAGAAGGTCATTAGTCTGTCTGTTATTTCTGGTGTGTATTTGTTCTTTACTAGTCCGAGATCCCCTTTTCTTTTTGTCGCGACTAGGAACATGCTTAGGAAGAATGTGCATAGTATCAGCCATGGGCTCACCCGTACAGATAGTAGTACTGCACCGCTCACTGCTCTTATTACAAAGTTGGTGGATATTGTGGCGACATCTGCGAACATTTCTTTTTTTAGGAAGAAGATGTAGACTTGTGTCAGCAGGAACAATGCTAAAACGCAAAGTGCAAAGTTATAGGATAATTTGCTGGCGATAAAGATGCTTCCAACAAAAAGCATCAAGGCAATAACTAAGGCGGCTCCTACTCCAATCTTGCCAGCGGCTATTGGTCTCTTGCATTTCTCTATGTGCCATCTGTCTTCTTTTGCATCGACTATGTCATTGATTATGTAGCTCGCAGAGGAAACAAAACATAGGCTCAGGAATCCGAATAATACCATCTGTAGGTGTCCTTCAATAAAAATTGCTTCTGCGAATATTATTGGTAAGAATATTACTAGGTTCTTGTACCATTGTTTTGCTCTTAGGAGGCTTAGTAGCATTGTTTTCCTGTTTTTTAGCATGTTTATATGCATTTCTCATAGAAATCATTAAATACACAGATTGATTACTTTATAGTGATGTCGCTGAGTCTGGAGTACAGGTTGATAGACCCTTGGGTTATAGAGAAGCTTAAAGAAAAGAAGAAAGAGGATAGGCCAAGGATAACTATTGTGCCTCCTGAACCGTTTCCCAAGAAAGATAAGGAAAAAGAGCCTGATAGGGGCGTATACAAAATAAACATCGATGGTGATGATGACAGCACATACGATATGATTACTTTTTAGCAAACTTTTTTAATGGTTTAACATATATTTAACAATATGAAGATAGATTTCCATGTGCATTCTATTCATTCGCCGGATTCTGTTAATAATATGTGGCTTCTGAATAAGGTCTGCAAGAAAAATGGCATCACTCCTGTTATTTCAGATCACAATCGCATAAGTTATTCAAGGGAATACAAGAAAAGATATAATAATTCTATAGTTGCAGAGGAGATACATACGACCAGCGGGGAGGTTATTTGTTTGTTTGCGAATGAGTTGATCAGACATAATCTCTCTATTGAGGAAACTCTTGATAAGATAAAAGAACAAGGTGCTTTAGTTTACATCCCTCATCCGTTTGATAGGCTGCGTAATACAGCCATGAAGAAGATTTCTTTCAAGCCGGATATTATTGAGGTGTTCAATTCAAGAACGATTGACAGAAGATCCAATGATTTGGCTTTGGAGTATGCAGAGAGAAATAAGATTCTGAAGGGTGTTGGTTCTGACGCACACTTGCCCTACGAGATAGGTAACTCTTATGCTGAGATGGAAGAATTCAATTCAGTAAAGGAATTTAAGAAGAATCTGAGGAATGCAAGGCTTGTCACTAATAGGTCTCCGGTTATTGGTTTTCCCATTAGCTCTGCTGTTTATTATTTTAGAACAAGTTTGTCTTTAGGGACTAGAATCCGTTAGGATTTTTTGAGTGCCATGTCCATGCGCTTTCTATGATTTTATCTAATCCTCTTTCTGGTTCCCAGCCGAGTTCTTTTTTTATCTTTTCTGCGCTGGCAATTAGTACTGGCGGGTCTCCTGGTCTTCTTTCGCATGTTTTTTTGGCAACTTCTTTTCCGGATATTCTTTCGATGGCATTTATTACTTCATTCACAGAGTATCCTTTCCCTGTTCCCAGGTTGTATTTCTCAGATCTTTCTTCAACGGTATCTAATGCAAGAGCATGGGCGTTGGCTAGGTCAAGTACATGTACATAGTCTCTTATGCATGTTCCGTCAGGCGTGTCATAGTCTGTTCCGAAAATGTTTACCTCCCCTTGTCCTTGTGCGGATTTTATTGCGAGCGGAATCAGGTGCGTTTCTGGTTTGTGTGATTCTCCTATCCCGTATCCTGCGCCTGCTGCGTTGAAGTATCTGAGGCACACGCTGTTTATTTCTTCGCAGATGTCCAGGTAGTTTTCGAATAGTAGTTTGCTGAGTCCGTAATTGTTTACCGGGTCTGGTTTCATGTCTTCTGTTATTGGTATTCTGTCTGGGGTGCCGTATACTGCTGCTGTTGATGAGAAGATGATTTTGTTTACTTCTGCTTTTTTCATGGCTTTTACTAAGTTGATGCTGTTAACTAGATTATTTTTAAAATACTTTTTTGGGTATTTCATGGATTCTTCTACTTCTGTGTATCCTGCAAAGTGCATTACTGTGTCGGGTTTGAACTCTTTGAAGGTCTTGTCTAATAATTCGCTGTCAGATATGTCTCCTATGATTAAGGGTGTTCTTTTAGGAATGCTTTGCGCGTGTCCTTTTTCAAGGCTGTCATACACAGCAACTTCGTATCCTCTTTTTTCAAGAAATATTGCGGTGTGGCTTCCGATGTAGCCTGCTCCGCCTGTTATGAGGATTTTTTTCATGTTGAGAAGTATTTTATTGTCTCTATTAGGCCGTCTTCAAGTGCAATCTTCGGTTCCCATCCTAGTTTTTCTTTTGCTAGGCTGATATCTGGTTTTCTTAGTTTGGGATCGTCTTCAGGCAGTTCTTTGTATGTTGGCTTTGATTTTGAGGCGGTTAAGTCAATTATCTTATCTGCTAGTTCTGTTATTGTGAATTCCTTTGGGTTTCCTAGGTTTACTGGCCCTTGGAAATCATTGTTCATGAGTCTGTATAACCCTTCAATCATATCATTAATATAACAAAAACTTCTTGTTTGGTTTCCATTTCCGTATATTGTTATGTCTTCATCTTTTAGGGCTTGCATGATAAAGTTGGAGACTACTCTTCCGTCGTCTGGTTGCATGTTCGGGCCGTATGTGTTGAAGATTCTTGCCACTCTGATGTCTACTCCGTGCTGCCTGTGGTAGTCGAAGCACAGGGTTTCTGCCACTCTTTTCCCTTCGTCATAACAACTTCGGAATCCGATTGTATTGACATTGCCTCTGTAGCTTTCATTTTGTGGGTGCTCAAGCGGGTCGCCGTACACTTCGGATGTTGATGCTTGCAGTATCCTCGCTTGATGTTGTTTTGCGAGCCCGAGCATGTTTATCATGCCTATCGTGTTTGCTTTTATTGTTCTTATTGCATTAGACTGGTAATGTATTGGTGATGCTGGGCACGCTAGGTTGTATGCCTGTTCGACATTCTCTTGCAGGTAAAGCGGATTTATTATGTCATGCTGCATGAAGCTGAAGTTTTTATTTTCTAGGAGCTTTTCAATGTTTTTTTTAGAGCCGGTGAACAGGTTGTCGACGCAGAGGACATTGTCGCCTTTTTCAAGGAGGTATTCGCACAGGTGGCCTCCTATGAATCCTGCTCCGCCTGTTACTAGGACTTTCACCTTCCGACTCCGTGGTATTCGAATCCTAGTCTGTTTATTTTATCGTCTAGTCCCTGCTGGCCATACAGGTTTCTGAAGTCAAAGATTATTGGTGTTTTCATTTCTTCTTTGAGTCTTTTGAAGTCAGGTGTCTTGAAGTCATTCCATTCGGTTGCTATTATCAGTCCATCCGTGCCTTTTGCTGCTTCATATTTGTCTTGTGCATAAAATATGTCGTCTCCAAAGATTAATCTTGTTTGTTCCATTGCTTCTGGGTCGTAGCATTTGATTTCTGCTCCCTCTTCAAGCAGTCCTTCCATGAATCTTATTGCTGCTGACTCTCTTATGTCGTCTGTTTTTGCTTTGAAGGCAAGTCCCCAGATTCCGATTGTTTTTCCAGATAGGTCGTGGTTGTATCTGTTTAGCACTTTTTCTAGGAGGTATCCTTTGTGTAGGTCGTTTGATAGGGTTATGTTTTCTATTATTGGTAGACGGATATTCATCCGGTCTGCTAGGTCGGCGAGTTCTCTTGTGTCTTTTGGGAAGCAGCTTCCTCCGTATCCTGGTCCTGGTTTCATGAATATGTTTCCGATTCTTGAGTCTGAGCATACTCCTTCTAGGACTCTGAGTATGTCTATGTGGTCTCCGCTTAGATGTATGTATTCGTCAGATATTCTTGCCAGTTCTTGCACGAATGCTATTCTTTTTGCTAGGAATCCGTTTGCTCCATACTTTACCAGTTCTGCTTCTTGTGGTCTCATGATTATTGGTTTTCTGTTCATGCTTAGTGGTGCGAATAGTTCTGTCATTATTTTTTCGGCTCTTTCAGAACTTACTCCTACAACTACTCTGTCTGGTTTTGAGAAGTCTTCTACTGCTGTCCCTTCTTTTAGGAATTCTGGGCAGGATACTACATCAAATGCGCGGTACATCTCTGTTCTTTTTTTTATTTCTTCAGTTACCCATTTTTTTACTAGTTTTGATGTTCCTAGTGGGACTGTGCTTTTGTCGACTATTATTTTGTAATCAGAAGTGTTCATGAATCTTCCTATGTCTCTTGCTGCTGATTCTACATATTGCAGGTCTGCAGAGCCGTCGTCTTTTGAGGGTGTTCCTACGCAGATGAAATTTATTAGGGAATTGTTGACTGCATATCCTATATCTGTTGTGAATTCTAGGTTGCCTCTTTCGAGTCCTGCTTTGACTAGGTCTTCTAGTCCTTTTTCAAAGATTGGGATTTCTCCGTTTTGTAGTCTTTTTATTTTGTTTTCATCAATATCTGTGCAGATAACGTGGTTGTCAGCATTTTCTGCGAAGCATGCGCCTGTTACTAGTCCGACATAGCCGGTTCCGATCATGTTTAGATTCAAGTTTTATCACCTGCCATTATTTTTTTAGTCTTGGTTTAAAATAGTTTCTAGTCGGTTTATATGTATTGTGTATTTTGGGTAGAGATGTTTCAGTAAGCTTTATATTAACTAACTATTTGAACACTGGATTATGAAGGCAATTGCTGTTTATCCTGGGCAGAAAGGGAGTGTGCATTTGAGGGATGTTGAGAAACCGAGTTTTGGTGGAAATGAAATTTTAGTTAAAAATCTTTATGCTGGAATTTGTGGTACGGACAGGGAGATAAATGAGGGTCTTTATGGAGAGGCTCCGGTTGGGGATGATTATTTGATTTTGGGGCATGAGTCTGTAGGTGTTATTGAGAATCTTGGGTCTAATGTTCTTGGTTCTTATGAAGTTGGGGATTATGTTGTCAGGACTGTTAGAAGGTCTTGTGGTTGTTGTGAGAATTGTTTTGTCGGGCATAATGATATGTGTTCTACTGGAGATTTTACTGAAGCAGGGATTAAGGGTGTGCATGGTGGTATGGCTGAGTATGTTGTTGATGTTCCTGATTATTTAGTTAAGGTGCCGGAGGAGCTTAAGAATGTTGCAGTTCTTCTTGAGCCTTTAAGTGTTGTTGAGAAAGCAACAAGAGAAGCATTAAAGAT
>JAZDPJ010000014.1:0-4933 GCA_043797705.1 archaeon | reverse complement strand
ATTCTTTCCAACTATTCCGGAAATACGCTGTTTTTAACAATGAAATCTTTATGAATAGTAAATTACTCTAGCGCATTATGGATAAAAAAGGAGGAACGTGGTCAAAAAGCTTATATATAAGCATTCCTTACAGTAAGAAAGTAAGGAGGTAAAATGACTATCGAAACTATCAGGATGTCTTCAAAAGGACAAATTGTGATACCCTCAAACATAAGGGCAGAACTCCAAGTAGCCGAAGGTACAATATTCGCTGTCTTTGGAAGTAAAGACACAATAGTATTGAAAAAGATAGAGACACCATCAAAAGAAGAGCTCATCAAAGAATTAAGCCTGATTGCCAAAGAAGGGAAAACACGATTGCAGAAAAAAGGAATAAAAGAATCTGATATCCCTGCCATCGTTGAAAAATCAAGGAGAAAATAGGTGATGGATGTAACATTTGACACGAATGTACTCTTGTCCTCGACATTATGGGCAGGAAGTGTTGCTCAAAAGTTACTGTCCCAGTTCATCCGTGCAGATGTTAAGATATACTCTTCCGAAGAGATACTTACCGAATACCAGAAAGTTCTAAAGAGGGATTTTGATTACTCTGATGACGAAATCTCGAATATCATAGAAAAAGTGCTGTCCTTTATCACCTTAGTGGTTCCAACAAGAAAAGCATATGTAGTTAAAGATGATCCTGATGACAATAAAATCATAGAATGCGCTCTCGAATCTTCATCCAAATACATCATCACTTATGATAAACACTTGCTCAGCATTGATGAATACAAAGGGATTAAAATAATCAGACCCGAAGATATTACTATTCTATAAGACTTATCCAATTGTCCTTATAGTGTCGGGACAATCAATCAAAACTATTTGAAAAACCAACTTAGGAGTCATGAATCCGGAAGATTTCTGAGGAATCCGAGTAAAGATATTTAAGTCTAAACGCATCTCAAATAAAGAATGGATAAACAGGTAATAACAAAGCTGACCAGGAACTTTGAGGACTATGCTCATCAAGAGAAAGGTGTGGAGTTCTGGTTCGCAAGAGACCTGCAAAAACTTCTTGGATACGGCAAGTGGGAGAACTTTCTCAATGCTATTGAAAAGGCGAAAGAGGCCTGCAGGAACTCAGGTCATAATATAAATGACCATTTTCCTGACGTCACGAAAATGGTTGAGCTTGGTTCTGGATCTAAGAGGAAAATTGAGGATTATAAGCTTACCAGATATGCCTGCTACTTGATTGCCCAGAATGGTGATCCAAGAAAAGAGGAGATAGTGTTTGCGCAAAGCTATTTTGCTATATAGGCGAGAAAGCAGGAGTTGATAGAGCAGAGGATAGCGTTGCAGGAGAGGTTTGAGGCAAGAGATAAGCTGTCTGCGTCGCCACAATTAAACCTTTCCAACTCTCCCGGAAATACTCATCTTTTTCAGCAGGAAACTCTATAAAAAACCACTATTAAAAGATTCAGATGGAAAACCCCTTAACCTACGATGCATTACTCAAAGACGTCAAATCTATACTGCAGAAAGGAATTACAAAAGCCTACAAGGCAGTGGACAACATCAAAGTGCAGACTTACTGGCAGGTTGGGGAAAGGATAGTTAGAGAGGAGTTAGGCCGAAAAGACAGGGCAGATTACGGTAAGAAAATAATTGATAATTTGGCAGTTGATTTGGGATTTAAGAGAGCTGAGCTTTATCGGATTGTACAATTTTATGAAACTTATCCAATTGTCGCATCACTGACGCGACAATTGAGCTGGACACATTACAGGACTTTGATAACCCTCAAGAAGGAAGATGAACGCAGGTTCTATGAGGTCCAATCAGTTATAGAAAGTTGGAGCATTAAAAAACTTAAAGTAAAAATCAAGAGTCAAGAATATGAAAAAGCAAAGAAGTCTGGAAAGATAGTAACTAAACTGCCTTTGCAGTTGCCTTCTCCGGAGGATGTGTTCAAGGACAGTTACAACTGGGATTTCATTTCTTTGGAAGAGGGTCATTCTGAGAAGCAGTTGGAAGACTCGTTGTTAAACAACATACAAAATGTTTTGTTAGAGTTCGGCTCAGGATTCGCTTTTCAGGCAAGGCAGCAGAAGGTTCTCATCAACAGTCAATGGAACAAGATAGATCTGCTCTTCTACCACGTGCAGCTTAATTGCCATATCATCATAGATCTTAAGGCAAGGGAGCTAAGGCAAGGAGATATTGAGCAGGTCACAAAATATTTGACATACTTCAGAGAGAGGAAACTGCCTTGGCATAAAGACCCGATTGCGCTGATCATCTGCAAGACTCATGACAAGATTGATGTTTATTATAGCGCTGGGAAAAACAGGGAGGACATATTCATATCAGAGTATAAGACTCAGCTGCCGAGTGAGCAGGAAATAAAGAGGACTTTATCTAATAAAAAATTTTGATCTACAATAACTATTATAAACCACCAGTACCAATAATTACTCTATGCTTTCCAAATCTAGTTACTTGAAAGGGATCCAGTGCCCTAAACTCTTATGGACTTATATTCATAACAAAGATAAAATCCCAGAACCCTCAACATCAGACTTATTCCGTTTCGACCAAGGTACAGAAGTTGGTGAACTAGCTAAACAGCTATTTCCTGAAGGTATCAACATCCCAGATAAAGATTTCAAAGAGAACCTTGAACTAACTAAAAAAGCTCTAAAGAAGAAAAAACCTTTGTTCGAAGCTGGTATAGGGTACAATGATCTCTTCAGTAGAGCAGACATCCTAGTACCAATAAAAGACCAGTGGGATATAATTGAAGTTAAGAGCAGTACTGAGGTTAAGGATGTTAATTTACATGATGTTTCTTTCCAAAAGCATGTTTATGAAAAAGCAGGATTAAAAATAAGAAAATGTTTTCTTTGCCATATTAATAAGGAGTTCAGAAAGAAGGGTAAGATAAAACCAAAGGAATTATTAAAATTAGAGGATATAACCAAGGAAGTAGATCTTATCTCTGTTGGTATTGAGAAAAGAATTGAGGATATGCTTGGGATAATAGTTTCAAAGACTTGTCCTAAAATTTCTTTGGGCCCTTATTGTAAGGATCCTTATGAGTGTGCTATTGATTGCCAGTCAGAACTTCCTGATGGTAATGTTTTGGAGTTATACAGGATTGGCAAGAAAGGATATGCTTTGCTTGATGAGAATATAGAGTTGATAAGTGAGTTACAGGATACTTACAAACTATCTGATAAACAACACATCCAGAAGAAGTGTTCTAAAACCAAGAAGCCTTACATTCAGAAGGAGTCTTTAAGGCATTTCTTGAAACCAATTACTGAACCTATTTACTTCCTGGATTTTGAGACATTCGCTACAGCTATCCCTATTTACGACAACACTAAGCCTTATCAGAATATTCCGTTTCAGTTCTCTTTGCACATTAAAGACAAATCTCTAAAACACATATCTTTCTTGCACAAAACAAAGAGTGATCCTAGGCTACAATTCTTAAAAGAGTTAAAGAAATCCTTAGGAGATAAAGGTCCTATCGTGGTTTACAATCAGTCTTTTGAGAAAGGCAGGTTGAAAGAGTTAGCAGAAGCTTATCCGAAGTATGAGAAGTGGGTTGAGTCTGTTAACAACAGAATGGTTGATTTACTCATTCCTTTCCGTAATTTCCATTATTACCATCCGAAGCAGAAGGGTAGTGCTTCAATAAAGGTTGTTCTTCCTGCTGTTACTGGTAAGAGCTATAAGGATCTAGACATTGCCAGTGGCGGTGATGCTAGTGTTTCTTATTATAATGTAATCTTCAAGAAAGGAAAGAATAAAGCAAAGGTTATGAAAGATTTAGAGAAATATTGCGGTTTAGATACAGTTGGTATGGTTTGGATTCTGGAAGAGTTGAGGAAGTTAGTGTAGGTTGTGCAGGTTAGTTCCAGAAGTGTAGTATGTCAACAACTTTCTCTGACATCGTAGGTGGTGCACTACCTCCAACTGTACTACTACTAACTGTACTTACTGAGACAAAACTAAAAGCTCCTAGAAAAAGCAATAAAATCACGATTACTACTACGATTATAACTATTAACAATGCAAATCCTGATTTGTTCATGCTATCTTAGAAGTGTATCAGATAAATAAAGGTTGCTATAACCATTTCAGGTTTTGATAAAAAGAAAAAAAAAGAATTATTCTGTTTTAACAAACTCTGTGTTCTTTTCCATAAACTCATGTAGTTTGTCTTTCTGTTCAGTTCTTATTATCAGGAAGATTTTATTTGTAGCTACAATTGAGGTAACACTTACATTAGGGTCATCCCAGTAAAAATATGTATCTACTTCTTTCTTTGCATCCGGTAAATCTGTCCCGTCATACAAATCAGGTACCTGCTCAACCTTAAGTTCTTTAAGCAAAGAAAGTAGAAACTCATAAAATGAGCTTTTTTTCTCTAATATATAGCAGATACCAATTTCTCCCCTATTGCTTAGTCCTAGTATTTTTTGTTTTTCCATTATAGTTACCATCTTTTCTTGTCTTTTCCAAAACCTAAGCCTATGTTATGTGCAGGACCAAGGTTTCTAATATTAAAAGACTTTTCTGCGCCAAGTAGATCCTGGTTTAGATGCGGGCTTGTGCCATCATGTCCGCTCCAGTCATATCTTTCTAGTAGGCCATCACATACCTCTCTGAATATTACTCCTGGTTTGTCACATCTAAATCCTCCAATTGTGCTTCCGTAGGAGCTTGAGGCTTTTGGCAGTTCTTTTTTGAACATATCTACGACTGAGGGCACATTGAAGCCGAATGGTTTGTATCCGCTTCCTCCGCCGCCGAATCCGCTTCCGAATCCGCTGCTCATTGCTGCTCCGAACATGTATGCGTTCGCTGTCTTGTCGTATAGGGTGTGTTCTCTTGCCTCTTCTTCCATCAGGGTTTCTGTTAATCCTTTCAT
>JAZDPJ010000029.1:0-15356 GCA_043797705.1 archaeon | reverse complement strand
ATAACAGTTCCTTTAAACTTCTTACCAGAAAGGTAATCCTCTAAGTTCTTAACACCTTTTAGGATTACAACTTTTATTTTTCTTCTTCTCGTGATTCTAGCAGCAACACTGTCAAGAATGAAATGCTGGCCTGGCTTTTCTTTTACCTTAGACATTATCCTTGCAAACTCTGCATGTGTTAGTTTCGTGATAAGCCTCGCATCTTTGTACTTTCTAGGATCCTTCGTATAAAGCCCTGAAACATTAGTCATGTTAATTAGGGTGTCTGCCTTTACATACTCCGCAATCTCAGCAGTAGTGCCATCAGAAGTTTGGCCTGGCCTGATACCTCCGCAAAGAACAACATCATTAGCCTTTAGCAATTTTCTTACTTCTCCTAAAGACTCTGGAATTTCCTTGTTAGAATTCTGAAAATCAAAAGCCAAAAGCTGAGCATTAAGCCTTGTCGCAGCTATACCAATCCGATTCTGAATGTTCTCTGAGCACTTAGATTTCTTTAAAGCAGAAATATAATTCCGGGCAGTATAACCACCACCAGTGCAAATAACTATCTTATATTTTCTTGTTAGCTTTTTAACAGTCGCCTTTAATCTCCTAAGAAAATCATAATCAACCCTATCTGGAACAATAATTGAACCCCCAACAGAGATTACAACAACTTTCTTCATAAAGGACTATTGGGGAGGGAATCTTATTAACTTTGCGATTTCTCTTCTATCCCAAAGCGTGTCAATAGTCTTGAATTTCCTCTCAAAAAGATAATTAACAGCAGCTTTTTTTATACACTCTTGATGGAAAGCAGTCTGTGAAAAATCAGAACTATCCCCCTCTGAAATTATTACCGGTTTATCAGATGGTTGATAACATAAGTAACAACTCCAATTCTTAATCTTTAAATTTATGTTAACCGGACGAGGATTCACTTTCTCTAAATTAAGGTAATCCTCACATGCCTCTACAAACTCCTCTTCAGTCTCAATCTTTATATCTAATTGATACTCAAACTCCTTAGTTAAAAGATCCTTCAGAGACTGCTCGTATTTAGTTCCAATCATTTTTCATCCACTGTAAACAACCTTGAATTACTAACATCAAAAATACCCAGCCTTGCCCCAGCATCAAGCCATCCATGAGCATAGTTCAAAGCCGCAAAAGCATTAATAAAATCACCCTTACCCTTGAAATGCCCAGCATCAGAGATATACCGCCCTATCATATCCAGGAAATCAGCCCTAGCATGCTCCAAAATACGACTTTTAGAGGCTTTTGCTGCCCCGAATGCCTCATTAGTTACCCCAAAGTACTTATCGAGCTTTTCAATGGTTATTTCATTCATATTAATGAACCCAGACAGCTGATGCTTTATAAAAGTTTCCCTTTTGAAATAACCAGTTACATCACAATAATCAATATAAACAACCAAAATCTGCCTTAACTTAAAATGGCAAGAGGCAAAATAATCACAATTGAAGGCACGGACGGAACAGGAAAAAGCACCCAAAAAAAAACACTAGTCAAAAGAGCAGAAGAAGCAGGATACAAGACATTCTCAATGAAATTCCCAAACTATGACAGCAAGTGGGGGCGGAAAGTAAAACAATACCTACGCGGAGAATTCGGAAATGTAGTAGACCCAATGCACGCAAGTACGCTATACGCATTCGACAGAGAAGAAAATCAAGAAGAATTTGAAGAGAAACTAAGTAAAGGAGTTAATATTATACTTGACAGGTATGTAGAGTCAAACCTTGCCTACCAAGGATCCAAACTAAAAGGACGAAAGAGAACACAAATGATAGACTGGATATGGACTCTAGAAACAAAACTACTAGAAGTGAAACCATCAGACTATGTCCTATTCTTAGATCTGCCAGTCAAATACAGCGACGCAGCAGTAAAACAAAGAAATGAAAAACAATCAAACGAAGAAAGAGACATACACGAAGAAAATTTGGAACATATGATTCAAACCTACAAAACATACAAGACGCTAGCAAAAAGAGACAACTGGATAACAGTCCCTTGTATCAAAGGCATTTTCGGTAAAAGAAGATATACTGTAGAAGAACTCTCAGATAAAATCTGGAAAGTGGCTGAGGGGTTGCTTGTAAAATAAATAAAACTTTCTTAATTATACGTCTTATTAATAATCCATTCTAAACTTGGGCATTCTCCTGCCCTAATAATTCATTAAGAGATGTTTTGGGTTTTTTCATCAGACCACCATCCTACCGATAAGCAAATGCCCCGGCCGAGATTCGAACTCGGGTCTCCGCCGCGAGAGGGCGAAATGATTGACCGGACTACACTACCGAGGCTTTTAAACGCTAAAAAAACTATTTCATTTATAACTTTATCTATTCAACTTGACTGACAACTCGGGTACAACTATTAACCTTATCACTAGGATTAAGCCTCATGATTCTTACCCCTTGAGTGTTACGACCAATAACAGATACCTGCAAAGCAGAAACACGAATAACAACACCATGCGCACTGATGAACAACAACTCATCATTTTCCCTTACAGTTCGGATACCAACAACCTCACCATTACGATCAGTAGTCTGAATGTTAATAACACCCTTACCGCCACGCCTAGTCAAACGATACTCAGAAATATTGGTTCTCTTACCATAACCGTTCTCAGTGATAGTCATCAAAGTGCCAGACTCCAACGCAACCTCCATACCGATAACCTCATCATTACCAGAAAGGGTTATCCCCCGGACACCAGTAGAACCCCTACCTGTCGAACGAACATCACTCTCATTAAACTTAACAGCCATACCCTTCTTTGACGCGATTATGAACTTTAAATTACCAGGAGTCAAACGAACCTGCACAACCTCATCACCTGACCGTATACCCATACCAATAATCCCTCCTTTCCGGGGGTTTGAATAAGCTTTCAAAGGAGTCTTCTTCACCAAACCCTTCTTAGTAACCATAATCAAATAATGCTTATCATTAAACTCCCTAATCGGAATCATCGCATTTATCTTTTCATCAGGATCAAGACGCAACAAATTAATAATAGCTTTGCCCTTAGCATACCTTGAAGTAGTAGGGATATTATAAGCCTTCAACCAATAAACCCGTCCAAGATTACTGAAAGCAAGGATATAACTATGAGTACTTGCTGTGAACAAATGCTCAACAACATCCTCTTCCTTAGTCTCCATACCCTTAACACCCTTACCGCCACGATTCTGCTGATTGTAAACTGAAACAAGAAGCTTCTTCACATAACCGCCCCTAGTACCGATAACAACAACATCCTCTTCTGGAATCAGATCTTCATCCATAATCTCTGTAGCAACATCAACAATCTCAGTCCTTCTCTCATCACCATAAGCCGCTTTGATCTCTTCAACTTCTTTCTTGAGAATACCAACAACCCTGATTTCAGAAGCAAGGATATCCTTAAGATCAACAATCAGCTTCATTAAACCATCATACTCAGACTGTATCTTCTCCTGCTCTAAACCAGTAAGCCTCTGCAACTTCATATCCAGAATAGCCTGAGACTGAACTTCAGTCAGCTTGAAATTCTCAATTAGCGAATTCTTTGCATCCTCAGGATTTTTTGAACCCTTAACTGTCTTAACAACAGCATCAATGTTCTTCAAAGCAATCCTCAAACCCTCTAAAATATGCGCCCGCTCCTCAGCCTTCTTCAAATCAAACCGAGTCCTACGAATAATAATGTCCTTCCTATGATTAATATAATAACAAATTATCTCCTTGACACCCATGACTTTCGGCTGATTCTCGTACAAAGCAAGCATGATAATACCAAAAGTAGTCTGCAACTGACTATGCTTAAACAACTGATTTAGGATAACCTCTGAGTTAGCATCCTTCCTAAGAGTAATCACTACACGCATACCCTCCCTATCAGATTCATCACGAATATCAGTAACACCCTCAACAACCTTATCCCTAACAAGATTGGCAATCTCCTCAATCAAACTAGACTTGTTAACCATGTAAGGAATCTCATTAATTACCAGCTTATTACCCTCCATCGCTGTTCTAGCACGAACACGAACCTTACCCCGACCATTAGCCAAGGCACTCCGGATACCAGCAGTCCCATAAATAATTCCTCCAGTAGGGAAATCAGGACCTTTAATAGGAAGCTCATCAACAGCACAATCTGGATTATCAAGAAGCGCAAGGATAGTGTCAGAAACCTCAGTTAAGTTGTGCGGAGGGATATTAGTAGCCATACCAACAGCGATACCTGAAGAACCATTAATTAGTAAGTTAGGTAACCTTGCAGGAAGAACAACAGGCTCTTTCAAACTGCCATCAAAATTAGGAGTGAAATCAACAGTATCCTTCTCTAAATCCGCAAGAACCTCCTCAGCAACCTTAGACATACGGCACTCTGTATAACGCATCGCAGCTGCGGGATCACCATCAATAGAACCCCAATTACCCTGGCCATCAACCAAAGGATAACGCAAAGAGAAATCCTGAGCCATACGCACAATACTATCATAAACAGCAGAGTCCCCATGGGGATGGTACTTACCAAGAATCTCCCCAACAATCCTTGCAGACTTCTTGTAAGACTTATTATGGACCATACCAAGACCCTTCATAGCGAAAAGAACCCTTCTATGAACAGGTTTCAAACCATCCTTAACATCAGGCAAAGCCCTGCCAACAATAACTGACATAGCATAATCTATGTAAGCCTCCTTAATCTCATCCTGAATCAACTGCCTTTGAATATCTTCTGCCATCTTTACAACCCCAACTTCTCACACATAATCTCAAACCTAAGACTTTTAGGACCCCTCTTCTTGAAGTACTCTACAACTCCCTTTCTTCTTATACTCGCAATATCACTTATCTCGCACTGCCTCAAACGAATCAGAGCATAGTCTGCCTTGCTCTCAAAACAATCCTCTAGTCTACTGTAGGCCTTAGATATATCTCTCAAAGACCTATATGACTCCAAAATATCCTTCTTAATTTCTTTATGGGACTGCAAGACTTTGAACAGGAATAAGGTAATTGAATGCCTCCTAAATTCCTTTGCCATAATCTCTTTGAACCCAGAAGAGTCCGATTTATCGTTCATAGTACACCTTACAGCATGAATCATCTCATGCACAGCAAGATGCTTGTCATTGATGTCACGGTATATGACAATGAAAGGGTAATTGCCTTTTACATTACTAAAACTCAAGGAATCACAGAATCCTGCACAATTGTCCGGCAAAGAATCCTGGCTCTTATCTCCATGCTCCTCGGATTTGTAATATGGCACCCAAAAAAGATTGCAATCATACTTGCCTATCATAAAATCATAGGCTTCCTTAGGGGCTCTTGCATCTGTAAGTAAACAGCTAGAGTAGGAGTCTTCAATGATTTTCTTGTTTTGGTATTGTCTAAACAATCCGCGATACATAAAATCCTCACTTCTCTGCAAGTACTTTATCCAATTCTCAAGATCCGAGGGGATTATACCCTTGCTGTCTATTGATAAATACACTTCATGCATTGTTACACATCCAAATTCCTAACATCCTTTGCGTGAGCGAAAATAAACTCCCTTCTAGGCGCAACCTCATCTCCCATAAGTGTTGAAAACATCTCATCAGCAGCAACAGCATCCTCAACAGTTATCTGCTTCAACTTTCTCCTCTCAGGATCCATAGTAGTCTCCCAAAGCTGCTCAGGATTCATCTCTCCTAAACCCTTATAACGCTGAATCTCTGCACCTTCTGGAAAACTCTCAAGAACTACCTGAAGTGCCTTATCATTATGAGCATACACTTCCCTCTTGCCATGCTTAACCCTATATAACGGAGGCTGAGCAATGTAAATATGCCCCCTTTCAACCAGATCCCTCATATACCTATAAAAGAAAGTGAGCAATAGGCATGCAATGTGAGATCCATCAACATCACTATCACAAGTAATTATGATCTTATGATACCTCAGCTTGCTTATATCAAACTCTTCAGTGATGCCAGTACCTGCCGCAGTAATCATTGCAACAATCTCATTATTAGCAAAAATCTTGTCAACCCTTGCTTTTTCTACATTCAAGATCTTACCTCTCAAAGGCAGAATCGCCTGGAACTTCCTGTCCCTAGCCTGCTTGCTTGAGTTGTGGACAAAAATGCCTGAAGCAAGAGCAAAATTATGGGTTCCTTCAACTTCAATGTCATACACATCTATCTTCTTGTTAAGTTTTACTAGTTTCTTTATTCTGTGATTATAACATGCTACAGCTTCTACCATTTCACAGGCATCATTATCAAAAAATCGTTCTACAAAAGTCTCTTTCTTAAGGAGGTTCTTATTTCCAGATTTAACTCTTTCTTCTTCATAATCCCTGAGATTTCCTTGATTAAATAGCAATTTGTGCATAAATTGTATAGTATTCTTAAAATAAGTTTTATCATATGCCTCTTTTCTTTTTTCTCTAAATTCTTTAGTCCATTGTTCTTTAGTTTTTTTACTTCTCCAGTTTTTTAATTTAGAATCATCCCATTCTTGATTTGCCTTTATTCGTAAATGTTCTTTTGCTCCTGGATTTTCTTTAAAGTATTGTTTGATTCTTTTGGATTGTAAGTTTCTATTCTCTTCTTTTGCCCAGTATTCTTTTTGAGCATTATCTAGAAGTTTTAACATATAATTTCTATATTTCTCGTTTGATTCATAGAATTCTTTATATTTGCTAATCATAAATTGTTTATATCCTTCATTTTCCCATTGTTTTTTAGCTCTCTCTGAAAGCATTTTCTTCATTTTAGGGGTTGACATAATCCTGCTTATCTTTTTTCTATACTCTGGTTTTTTATGTGCTTCTCTACACTTTTGCTTACACCACTCACTATGCAAAGTAAAATTAAGCGATTCTGTATGTAACTTTGACATTCGCACTATATTGTTGGGATTATTATTTAATTTGTTAAAATCTATATGGTGTCTATCAGTTCCGCTATCTCCAGTGTACTTTTTGGTTTTAAGATTGTATCTATCAGCAAGAGAATGCGTGAACACCCACCTATGGGTTTTTGGATTCAGAACCATCTCGTACCCATTTATCGTTATCCTGCCCTTTATTGCTGATAACTTCCTATTTAATGGCATAAGACTAATATTCTTAGTTAGATACTTTGCTTCAGTATAAGTTCCATCTCTTGTCATGAATTTATGATCCGGAGTACAAATTATCTCTTCATCATTATCAAGAATTATTTTAATAACATCTACATTACTTTTTGTTTTTCTTGGATGTTTTATTAATTTTACCTCAATAGAACCTTCATTATTGATGGTGTAACAGTAATTCTTTTTCTCTTCTTTATGTTCCGTTATCAATTCTTTGAAACTGAGGTCTCTTCCGTCCGCTAAGGCAACTTTTGTGTCACCGGAAAAACAACCTCCGGCAGAATCTCCCTCCACCAAAAAAATCTCGCACTTAGCAGGATCCCTCTCCTGACAATCAGAAAGCTTTCCAGGCAAGTTACCAATATTCAAAACATTCTTTCTTCTTGTAAGGTCCCGCGCTTTTCTAGCAGCCTCTCTCGCCTTCGCCGCAAGTATACACTTCTCAACAATAATCTTCGCAATAGATGGATTCTCCTCAAAATAAGCTGAGAGCTGGGTTGTGACAGCAGAATCAACAGCTCCCTTAACAAAACTATTACCAAGCTTTGTTTTTGTCTGGCCCTCAAACTGGGGATCAGGAATCTTAACAGAGATTACGCAAGTCAATCCCTCCCGAACATCCTCTCCAGAAAGCTTTGTATCTGATATCTTGTTCTTTGAAATATAATTATTAACAACCCTTGTCAAAGCAGTCTTAAAACCACTAAGATGAGTCCCTCCTTCGAGAGTATTGATATTATTCGCAAATGTAAAAGTGTTCTCAAGAAAACCATCATTATACTGCACTGCAAGATCCACCTGGATCTTATCCTGCTCCTTACTGAAAAAAATAGGACTATGCAAAATCTTCTTATTCTTATTAATGAATTCCACAAAAGAAGCGATTCCCCCTTCATACTCGTAAATGTTCTCCTTATCAGAACGCTCATCAGCTAAAGTTATCTTCACACCAGAGTTCAAAAACGCCAACTCCCTAAGACGAGTTGCCAACCTGTCATACTCAAAAGGAGCAACCTCAAATATAGTATCATCTGGGAAAAATCTAACTTCAGTTCCAGTCTCCTCTGCAGATCCGCATTCCTTAAGCTCTGTAACAGGAATACCCTGTTCATACCTCTGAAAATAAACCTTACCGTTACGCTTTATCTTAACTTCCAACCATTTTGATAATGCATTAACAACAGAAACACCAACACCATGCAAACCCCCGGAAACCTTGTAAGTATCATGATCAAATTTTCCACCAGCGTGCAACACAGTCATAACAACCTCAACTGCAGGTCTCTTTTCCACAGGATGCATCTCTACCGGAATTCCACGGCCATTATCTACAACTGAAACACTATTATCCTTATGAATCCTGACATTGATCTCACCACAAAATCCTGCAAGAGCCTCATCAATTGAGTTATCAACAACCTCGTAAACCAGATGGTGCATACCATGCACAGAAGTATCTCCTATATACATTGCAGGTCTCTTTCTTACAGCTTCTAAACCTTTCAAAACTGTTATGTTCCCTGCGCCGTATTCCTTTTCCATTTTTGACATTAACCCTGCTAAAACCCCATTTTTTCTACTAAAAAATTAGTGATTTTAACTCTTTTCCTAAGCTCTAAAAGTAACTAATTCTTTATATACCTTTCTGTTTGATAAAACGCAAAATATGGGTATTACAGCGCTTCTAGAGGCATTTTAGAGTTAAATAAAATTAGTAAAATTTGTTCTTTAAGAATGGTAGTTTTTAGGCAAAATTAATAAAGCCCAACTAAAATTTCGTTATTATGGAACCTTGGAAGCTAATATCCTTAGAAACTGACATACCCGGAGAATATATTGGGGAATACTTTGAGAAAAAAGGGTATAACATAACAAGGGTAGAAAACTTATTTGGGGACATACTCTATGACAAAGAAGATATATGTGAATTTTTTGATAAAAAACTAGGGCATATTGACAGAAGAAAACTTGTTCTTTACGGCAGCGGCTCTTACCACCACTATACTTACGGATTGTGCAAGCGAGCGGATAAAATCAGTAATAACTACCTCTATATACATTTTGATCACCATACTGATTATACAAGCGTGATGTATGAAAAAGATTACATAAGCATGAAGCATGGAAGACCTACACGCAGTAGATTATCCTGCGGCTCCTTTGTCGATCAGATACTTACAGATACGAATGCGTCAGCCCTATTTTTTGTCGGATCAATCCCTCGCAATGAAGATAAAGACTTGCATCTGGGGATACGTGAATCAACTTTAGAATCAGAAGAAGGACCTGCAGTGCTCAAAAAGCAAATATCCTCCCTGCCAAATGAAGTATACCTTTCATTTGATTTAGATGTGATGCATATATCTGAGATAAAGACAGACTACAATCAAGGAATAATGACAACAGAACTGCTACTAAAAACAGTAGAAATAATAAAAGAAAACAAAAATATAATCGGAGCAGATATACTTGGACTTTCCAAAGAAGAGTTCAAAGGGCTTTGGTTATCTAGAACACGGAACAAGGGACATTCCAAAGGATTGAAACTCTATAAAAAACTAGTTGACTTGCTGATAACCTCTTAGAAACTTTTATATAAACAAAAACTGACAAATAGACCATGAAAAAAATAGTTCTCGACACCAATATCTTAATCGCAATCTCTCAATTCAAGATAGACCCATTTGCAGCCCTAGAAGAGCAAATGTACGATAAGTACACGATATTCGTATTGGATAAAGTAATAGCTGAATTAGAAAAGCTTATAAATAAAGGTCGGCTTTCTGAAAAAAAAGCAGCTAAACTAGCTTTGGAGCTAATAAAACATAAAAAGCTAGAGATTATAATCACACCAAAAAATGATTTAACAGCTGATGACGAGTTGCTAAAGCTTAAAGGATACACAATCCTAACACAAGATAAAGAGTTAAAAAAGCAACTAAAAGAAAAAGGCACAGAAGTGCTCACAATGAGACAAAAAAAGAGAATAATCAAGGCCTAAAAATGTTTTACAAACTAGAAGTCAAAGGACATGTTCGAGTACCACCTAAACTTTTCAGTGAAAAAACAGAAGAAGCAGTAATGAAAAGCCTCACACAGCATTTTGACGGATTTATTTCTAAAGAAATAGGGGTAGTCATAGGAGTAGAAGGGCTACAAGAAGTTGGAGAAGGAGTAATAATTCCCGGAGACGGCGCAGCATACTACGATGCAAAGTTCACAGTCTTAACATTCAGACCAGAACTACAAGATGTGACATTAGGAAAAATAACAGACATCGCAGAATTCGGCGCATTTATGAACCTAGGACCAATAGATGGAATGATACACATCTCGCAAACAATGGACGACTTCGTAAGCTTCAACAAATCAAATGTTCTATCTGGAAAAGATACAAAACACGCATTAAAAGTCGGAGATTTATGCAGAGCAAGAATCATAAATGTAAGCTATAAAGACATAGCAAACCCAAAAATCGGCCTAACAATGAGACAACACAGACTAGGGTCACTTAACTGGATAGAAGAAGACCTAAAAAAAGAAGCAAAATCAGGAAATAAAAAAGATGAGTAAAAAAGTATGTAGAAACTGCAGGATATTTGTAGAAGGTGATAAGTGTCCAATATGCCAAAATTCTAATTTCACAGATACCTGGAAAGGAAGGCTGAATATCATTGATGCAAACAAATCATTGATAGCACAAAACATCGGAATAAAAGTAAAAGGCGAATACGCAATAAAGGTCAGATAAACATGGATATCAAGAAACTAAAAGAATCAGATTCCCCCTTAGTCGGAAGAAAAGTAATAACCCTAAAAGTTAGTTACACCGGAGAAAGCACACCAAGCGGAGAAGATATGAAAACAGAAGTCGCAAAATACCTTAAAGTAAACCCGGAACTCGTGGAAATAGACAGAATAATGCAAGATTTCGGAAACGCAACAGCAACAGTCTATGTTAATGTTTACACAAACACAGAAGCCTTGAAAAGATTCGGCGTACAGCTATCAGAACCCAAGAAAATAGAGGCTAAATAAAAATGGCAAAGAAAAAAATAAAAAACAAAACACCAAGCAAGAAATATTCAAAATATAAACTAGAAGGCGGCAAGCTAGTCAAAGGCAAAAGCTGCCCAAAATGCGGTGAAGGCATATTTCTAGCAGAACACAAAGACCGGAATACCTGCGGTAAATGCGGATATACTGAGTTCAGGAAAAGAGAATAAATTCTTTTAATGTAAAGTTGGTTTTTTCCCGTAATATGGATCAACAATAATTAATCCCTTCTTTTGATATACTGTTGGTCTTGAAGAAGTATCTAGTGTTATCTTTTTTTCTAAACCCGAAGCACTTTTTTCTAATAGATTTAAGTCCCTCGAGATTTCTTCGTCTATCCCTTCTAATTCATCTTTCTTCAAAAGTAGATAAAGCCTGCTGAGAGACTTAGGGAAGTATCTTTTCATTGTGAGTTTGTATGTTTGGGAGGTAAATAGGTTTAAGTTTTTTTCCTTTGAAAGTCCAGTTCTGCTCTGGCTTCTCCGGAAGGTATATTGGCTTGAGCTCTATTCCTCTGTAGATAGTTACCATTTTATTTGAAACTATCCCAAGAAATGTCAAACATTCTCTCTAATGCGTTTGCAAAGAAAGGCGTGTTGACCCACACTCCAAGGTCATAGTTTTCATTAACATCAGAGTCATTTGCTAGCATGAAAACAATGTCTTTTCCATCTGCTATCATGAATCTTGCATTAACTTTCTTGTCAATACTTTTAACTTCTGCTATCTTCTTAAAGTCTTCAGGGATTGATTTTGCATTAGCTGCTGCGATTCTAATCTTAACACCACGTGCACTTGCTTTCTTCAAAGAGGATCTTAATATGTCTGCTTTTCTTTGAAGACCTTCAGCTGTGGTGACTATTGTGATTGATTCTTTAGCGTTTGCTATGAGGCTTTTATAATGGTCATAGATGTTCTTTCTGCTTTTTAGAAGCCCTGCCATATCTGTTGGCTCAACTTTCTCTATGCCTTGCTTGTAAAGTAGGTTTAGCTCGTCAAAAAGCTCTGTGCCCTTCACTTTCTCAAGGTTATCCATGTCTTCCTTTGCTCTATCCTCAACCTTTCTTTTGCTTCTTTTCACAATCTCTTCAGGTTGGATTGCCAGGTATTTTATTGGCTTGCCTAGTTTCATGATAACGAAACCTTTCTTTTCAAGCCCCTCTAGAACATCATAAGATCTTGATCTAGGAACTCCGCTAATATCTGCAAGTTCCCCTGCACTAGCAGTCCCTCTTGACAGCAATGCTGCCCAGACTTTAACCTCATAAATATTCAGGTCAAATGTTGCCCTTAGTTTTTTTAGGAATTGTTCTTGTACTATCATTTTATTTGTTTCCTTTGTTGTTATCACTTGAGAGTAACAGGTCATATATAAAGGTTATGGTTTTAACCTTCTAAAAAACACCAAATTCAAGGGTCTCAAGCCATTAAACGCTTATCTAAAGCCCACATAATAACAGTCAACCCAAAGAATAACAAGGCATAACCGGCCAATATGGCCAAAAGCACCGGAAACATGCCCATACTAGGGCTAAAGAGCAAAACCTTCTTAATAACACCCTCAGTAATCACAAAAGGATTATACATCACAATCGCCCTAAGCACACCCGACATAAGCTCAACAGGCAGCACAACATTAGACAAGAAAAGAGACACAGTACTAACTGAGATAGCAGCAATAGTAACACTCTCCCCAGTCTCAAAAAGATAACCCAAAAACATACCCAAAAAGATGAAACAAGTAGCCTCAAGAAGCAACACACCACCAATCAGCAAGTAAGCCTCAATAGGCACATTCATCAAGAAAAAAGATCCAATAACCAAAATCAAAGCAATCTCAACAGCAATAATCAAAAGCAAAGTCAAATAACGCCCAAACATAAGCAAAAAATCACTAGTCGGGGAAATGAAATTCCTAAAATAAGCATTAGACTTCCTCTCCTGAATAACAGCAGTAGAACTCATCAAAATACTAATAAACATCACAATGATTGCAGCAAGAGAAGAGAAAATATAAGCCAAATAGTTCTTAGTCTGACTAAGCGGCTCTATAGAAGAACGAATCGGCTGAACAATACTCTCAATATTAGTAACCTGAATAGTACCAATACTACTGGAAATAGAATCCATAGAACTCTTAAGAGAATCTATCCGGGCCTTATCCTCACTAAGCGAATTCTTAACAGCATTTGCACTATTACTCAACTCAATAGCCTTAGACTTAGCATTATCCAACTTTGCAAGAGCCTCAGTATAAGCATTAACCAAACCAAAAACAGAAGAATTCAAATCTGAAACACTGATATTCTGGGCTGTAAGAGAATCAAGATTAGACTTAATAGAAGAATGATTATACTCTACAAGCGTCAAATCCAAAGAACCAATCTCCCCAATAACAGATCCCAAACTTGAAACACCATTAGAATTTGCCTCAGAAATCTTATTAATAGTAATACTTTGCTGAGCAACCTTCTGATTTACAGAATCCAAAACATCAAGTATCTGCCGTATCAAACCACTACTAACCTCTGTGGACTGAACATCCAACTTAGTGTTCATATAATCAGCCAGCTGATTAGCAATATTCACACGAGAATTATCAACATACAACTTAACCTTATTGCTTGCACTATTACTCGTAACCATATCCGGACTGAACTCAATACATACCTGGAAATCATCGAACTTAACAGACTCAGTGCACTCCTCCAGAGTACCCACCTTCACGATCATATAGTCCTGCATAGCACCTTGGCCACCACTAGAAAGATTCGCAATAATAGACTCAGACATAGGAGAATAAGCCTCTGAATAAACAGCAATATTAATATTATACATGGAAGAAGTGTTAAAAGCCATACACACCATCAAAGTGATTATCAAAGGACCTAAGAAAAACACTAACGCAGAAACCTTTGAACGCACAAGAAGCTTAAAATCCTTAACAAAAATATACCACAACTTTGTAAACACATTTGCCCTCTTAAATTTTGTTGCAGTAATCTCTGATTTTTTCACTGGTGTTTGCTTTACTTTTTTCATCTTCCGGTTATAGATTCAAATATCTCCTCAATACTTGGCTTGGATAACTTAAGTTCAACAATATGCTCTTTTCTCTTCTTAGCAATACTCCAAATCTTAGGCAAAACCCCCTCTGCATTAGAGGTGTAAGCAATAAGGCTTTCAGGCTTAACCACAACCTTGTTTAACTTTAAACCCTGCAGACTCTTTGCTAAATCCCCATAATTAGCAGGGTAAGTCTTTAGCTGCATCTCGTCATATTGAGAATAAGTATTCTTCAAATTTAACGGGGTATCACAGCAAATTATCTTGCCATTATGAAGTATCGCCAACTTATCAGAAACAGTCTCAATCTCATCAAGCAAATGGGAAGTCATAACAATGGTAGTTCCGCCATGGTTTATCTTCTTCAACATAGCAAGAATCTCCTTCCTCAAAAACGGATCAAGATCCTTTGTCGGCTCGTCAAGAATCAGAACTTCTGGATTATGCATCAATGCGCAAGCAATATCAAGCCGTTTCTGCATACCTGTTGAAAGCTCAGAAGCAAGGAGGTTCTCATTACCGGTAAGTTCAACTAATTTAAGAAGTTCAGTACTGCGGGCAGTTATGTCTGACTTTGACATATTATACATCTTTCCGAAATACTTAAGGTTCTCCCTTACAGTAAGACCGCCATAAGTTGATCCTCCCTGTGTTGAAAAGCCAAAATAATTACTAATGCGATGCTGCTTCTTCCAAATCTCATTATCTGAAAAAAGAATCTTTCCACTTGAAGGTTTTGAAAAACCGATAAGCATATTGAGCATAGTAGTTTTACCAGAACCACTTAGGCCGACTATGCCAAAAAACTCCCCGTTGTCAATTTTAAGATTAAGATTATCGAGAACATTACGCTTGCCAAATCTCTTGACAACATTCTGAAAACTAATCAACCCCTTACTACCCATGTTGATAAAAGTTCTTTTTCGAATTAATAAATCTTTTGCTAGAAAGGGGGTTGGGACAAAATTAATCATCGGCCATCCAGAAGAGGTTATGCCATATGAGGTTGCAGAATATGGCAGTGTCTATTCTATCTTCTCTTTTTTGGTTTAATTTCCATCCGAATCTTTGTTTGTCTTCTGAGAATCCTG
>JAZDPJ010000027.1:0-5304 GCA_043797705.1 archaeon | reverse complement strand
ACTCCTCCCAACAACCTTAGGACACTCCTCCCTCTCAACCTTAGTGATGTACTTATACCGATACACCATTTCCGGCTCCTGAAAATAAGAAAACACACCTGCACCCAGCGTAGCACCAGTGACCAAACCAATAAGCAATTTTTTCATTTCCAACCCCAAAAACCTAAAACCAACAGGATGTTTATAAAGCTTGCCAAAGAAAAATCACTCATACCTGAGCGAATCAACAGGATTCATAAAAGAAATGAACGACAACACCGGAAGAAAATACATCACCTTAACAGACAAAGGATTCAACTACCTAAACAAGTACCTCCTGATACAAGGATTCATCAATGATTTCGAACTATAACTACCAAATATTTTTATATCTCAACCACAAAACACCTAGTAAATGGGAACATCAATAATACACCCAACAGCAAACATAGGAAAAGGAACAGTAGTTGAAAACTTCTGCATAATCGGAGAAAATGTAACTATCGGAACCAACTCTAAAATCAGAGCAGGAACACACATCTACAAGAACAACAAAATAGGAAACAACTTCCAAACAGGAAACAAAGCAAACATCAGAGAAAACAACAAAATAGGAAACAATGTAAGCATAGGAACACTATCAGTAATAGAACACAATGTGATAATAGAAGACAATGTAAGAATACACACACAAGTATTCATACCAGAATTCTCAACACTAAAAAAAGGATGCTGGCTAGGACCCAATGTAGTACTAACAAACGCATTCCACCCGCTATGCCCAGATGTAAAAAACTGCCTACAAGGACCAACAATAGAAGAAGGAGCAAAAATAGGAGCAAACACAACAATCATGCCAGCAGTGACAATCGGAAAGAATGCACTAATCGGAGCAGGAAGCCTAGTCACAAAAAATGTAAAAGCAAACAAAGTCGCGATAGGAAATCCTGCGAAAGAAATAAAAGATGTAAAAGATCTCAAATGCCATTACGGCAGGAGAAAAAAACCATATGAAAATACCACTCGTTGACCTCAAAAGAAGATACGAATCACTCAAAGAAGAAATAGACGCAGGAATAAAAAAAGTAATTGAGAACACCTCTTTCATAAACGGCGAAGATGTAAAACTATTCGAACAAGAGTTTGCGGAATTCTGCGGAAAAAAATACGGAATAGGATGCGGAAACGGAACAGCAGCATTACACCTCGCATTAAAAGCAGTAGGTATTGGAGAAGGAGACGAAGTCATAACAGTAGCGAACACATTCATAGCAACAGCAGAAGCAATAGGGCATGTAGAAGCAGAAGTCAAGTTCGTAGACATCGATGAAAAAACAATGCTAATAGATTTAGACGCTTTAGAAAGAGCAATAACACCAAAAACAAAAGCAGTCATTGCAGTACACCTCTACGGCCAAATGGCAGACATGAAAAGGCTAACAAAAATAGCAGAAAAACACAACCTGAAAATCATAGAAGACTGCGCACAAGCACACGGAGCAGAACAAGACGGAAGAAGAGCACCGTACGGAGACCTAGGATGCTTCAGCCTATTCCCAGCAAAAATAATAGGCGCATTCGGAGACGCAGGAATAATCGTAACAGACAATGAAGAACTAGCAAAAAAGATGAAACAGCTAAGCGACCACGGAAGAATAGACAAATATAACTCTCAGTTTGAAGGATACAACTACAGACTAGACACACTACAAGCAGCAATACTAAGACCACAACTAAAAAGACTAAGCATCTGGGTAGAAAGAAGAAGAGAAATAGCACAAAGATACAATGAACTGCTAAAAGACATTGTAGAAATACCCTCCGAAAAAGAAGGAAACAAACATGCGTACTACATGTATGTGATTAAAACAAAAAACAGAGAACAGCTCATGGAAAAACTCAAAGAAGACGGAGTATCCACAGGAATACACTACCCAATACCTTTGCATTTACAACTCGCCTACACGCACATAGGCGGAAACTTCCCAGTCACAGAAAAAGCCGCAGAAGAAATACTATCACTACCACTATTCCCAGAAATGACAAACGAAGAAATAGAACATGTAGCAGAATCAGTCAAGAAAAATTTCCCTGCCAGTTTCAGCTGACTCGTAAATAGCCCTAATCAACTTAACACTCTTCTTACCTTCATGACCATCAACTTCCCAAGCAATCTTATTACCTTTCAAAGAATCAACAACAGACCTTACCACCTCATTATGCCCGAACCCATAAACATTAGGAGGCGTTGTCGCACAATCCTTAATATGCTCATCATCATTCTCAAAATCAGAAAACTCCCAATGATCAATCTTATTCATAGCCATGCCACCCACCTTAACAGAACCTTTCTCACCAAGCAAAGTTAAAGATCCCTCCATGTTTCTTGGAAAAATAGAAGTACTAGACTCAATAACACCCAAAGCACCACTCATAAACTTCAAAGCAACAACAGCATTATCCTCAGTCTCAATATCATGAGTCAAAGTACCAGCATAAGCCTTAACACTACTAACAGGACCAAGCATCCACTGCAACATATCCACATGATGTGAAGCCTGCGTAAACAACATCCCGCCATCACGATCCTTAGTCCCATGCCACTCATTGCCATCATAATACTCCTGAGGCCTAGCCCAACGAACAGTAACATTCCCCAAAAATAATTTCCCAAAACGACCACGCTCTAAAGCCTCTCTTGTCTTCATAATAGGGGGATTAAATCTATTTTGCTTAACAACAAACAAACGAACATTATTTTTTTCACACTCACCTATCATGCGATCACAATCCTCAACACTCAAAGCCATAGGCTTCTCAGTCAAAACATGCTTACCCTTCCTCGCAGCATCAATAGCAATCTGAGGATGAGTATCATTAGGGGTGCAAATATCAATCAAATCAAACCCCTCTTTTTCTAATAACTCCAAATGATCAAAATAACAATTGCAACCAAGCTTCGCAGCTAAAATCTGCGCACGCCCATGCCTAATATCACAAACAGCAACAATTTTAACATCTTTGCATTCCTCTAATGCATTAACATGTTTAGCAGAAATACGTCCACATCCAACAAGTGCAACTCTCACCATCTCCATTACTGGTCCAAAAGCTATCAACCATTAAAAAACTTTATGTATAATTGCAAAAAGCTTTAAATAACGCCTAAATTCTGTGAACTTAAATGGAAAACGACTTTTGGAAAGTACCTGGAAAACAACAAGAGGATTCAAGGATAGACCATTTGCTATTCGAAAGGTACCTGAAAAAGAAAAAGAGCTTCCTTGCCAACTTACCATTCAACTACACCGCAATCCCCCCAAAAATAAGAACCCGCATGTTTGATGTTTTTCTTAAATTCAAAAAAGACCCAGGATTCCCAAAATGGCCAACAGACTTCACTGTTGAAAAACTAAGAAGAGAATGGCTAAAAAAACAAGGAAAAGTTTCCTATCTAGGATTCTGGCCTTCAGGATACGAAGGAGCAGTATGCCTAACACACGACTGCGATACAGAATCATCATTCAAAGCAATCAAAAGAGTAAGAGAAATAGAAAAAGAATATGGATTCAAATCATGCTGGAACTTCGTACCGCACAAATACAAAATAAACTTTGAAATGCTAAAATGGCTAGAGAAAGAAGGATGCGAAATAGGAATACACGGATTTGACCACACCGGAAAAATTGCATACGAAGACAGACAAACAATAAAGAAAAAATTAGACTATGTAAAAGAGAAATTCAAAGAGTTTGAAATCAAAGGATTCAGATCAGCACTCCTACAAAGAAACGAAGAATTCCTAAGACAACTGCAACACCACTTCGACTATGACTCATCAGTACCAGACACAGACATCTACTCACCGAAAGCATTCCGAAACGGAGCATGCACAGCCTTCCCCTTCTTCATCGGCAAAATGATAGAGCTCCCACTGACAATGCCACAAGACTGGAGACTAATAAGAATGAAACTAAGCACAGAAAAAATGATGGAAGTCTGGAAAGTAAAAATAAATGACATCCTAAGAGTAAATGGAATGATAAACATCAACATGCACCCGGACGACTTCATCTCAGGCAATGAAAAATACCTAAAAGTCTACGAAGAACTAATAAAAGAAATCTCTGAAAGAAAAAAACTCTGGAAAGCACTGCCAAAAGAAATAGCAGAATGGTGGAGAGAAAGAGACCAAGCAGAAATAGTGAAGAATAAAGTGAAAGGATCAAAAAGAGCAAAAATTATTTCAAACGCTCCCTAATCGTAGTCAAGTACTCTGCAATAAAACCAATAGCAAAAAGCTGAACACCGGTAACAAACAAAAGAATCACCAACAGCAAAAAAGGAATCCTATAACCAATCACACCAGTCGAAATCTTAATGTACAACATGTACAACAAACCAAGGAAACCCAAACTAGAAAACAACAAACCCAAAGAACCAAAAATAGTCATCGGCCTGTCTATAAAAGAAACATGAAACTTAACAACAAGCAAATCAAGCAAACCAACAAGCAACCTGCCCTTGCCAAACTTAGAAACACCATAAGGCCTAGTCCTCGTCAAAGTCTTAACCTCACCAATCTTATAACCATTAGCCTTAGCAAACAAAGGAATATAACGATGCCAACCAGAACGCAAAGGCATATCCTTCACAACATCTCTCCTAAAAGCCTTAATCCAATTCAAATCATGAGTCTCAACCTTGAACAACCATCTTGAAAGCCAATTATAAACAGCTGAAGCAAACTTCTTGAAACCAACCCTATTCGTCCTATAACCACAAACAACATCATAACCCTTATTCATCTCATTCAATAGTTTAGGAATATCAGCCTCAGGATTAGACTCCAAATCAGAAGGAAGAAAGACTAACTCTTCACCTTTAGCCTCCCTAAAACAGGTTATTAACGCCTCTGTCAAACCCAGATTCTTCTTATGATGAATAACCCTCAAGAATTTGTATTCCTTTTCTAAATTCCTAAGAACCTCCCTTGAATTATCAGTGCTCCCATCATTAACAAGAACAGTCTCACCAGAAACCTTATTCTTAACAAAAAACTTATTGATACTCTCAAGAAGCAAAGGAAGACTCTGCGCCTCATTATAAGCAGGCACAATAACTGATATCTTAACCATACCCACAGAGATTAATATTTTATTTATAAATCTTAGGTAAAAAATGAATGGGAACGCAGGGATTTGAACCCCGATTTGCCGGTCTGGAGCCGGCCGCTCTGCCAAGTTAAACTACGTTCCCTTATCTCTGGATAGAGAAAGGACTGGCTTATAAAGATTTCTTAGAGCGCATATTTCCAGAGTTCAC
>JAZDPJ010000036.1:0-6101 GCA_043797705.1 archaeon | reverse complement strand
TTGTCGTTGGTTTAGTTGTTTTCCTGCTTTTATTGATAGTAGCCTTATTATTTCCTGTTGCAATTTTGTTAACTTTAGTTTATATATATTTATCATAGTTAATACCTATTAACCTTAGTTTATATATCTTTCGGTTGCCATATCCAAGATTGTTATAGCAATAGCCGGTATTTAATCTCTTCGCGGGCACTTGTCTAGTGGCTGGTGGTTTTTCTAATTGTGAAGAGTTAGTTGCGGATAATTGTTTGTTAAGAAGAATTATTCTCCTACTTTCCAGTTTTCCAGTAGTACGAACACTTGTTCGTTGTTTCTTTTGAAGGCTACTGTGAAGCATCCTTCGCATTCTTTTGTTTCTACGCTTTCTACTGTCAGTCCGTTTGTTTTTCCGATGTGTTCAGCCGCGATCTTTGCTGCTTGTCTTTGGTCTGAGTTTAGTTCCCAGTTTCTGATGCAGCAGCCCACATCTTCGTCCGTCTGGTATCCTGCGCCTATTAGACATCCGCCCTCATCTGTGTCTCCGCCGATTATTTGTTCTTCATTTGAGGTTGTTGCACATCCCGAGATTAGGAGTAGTGTTGCTATGAGTAGGATTAGTTTCATTGTTTTTCAGAAGAGTATTGTGCTTATAAATATTTCTTCCACAAACTGTAAGGTATTGCTATGATTAGGTACAAAGGTATTCCTACAGTTACTAGTAAGAAGAATACTGGTTCTTCAAAACCTAGTAGTGCTGTTATTAAGTTGTGTAGTATTATTGCTAGGAATCCTCCGACTACTATTATCCAGGCTTTCTTCCAGGTTAGTTTGAATAGTTTCATAGGTTTGTTATAAGAGTGTTTAGGAGTTATAATGGTTTGTTCTTTTACCATACCCTTCTGAAATAGATGAAGTAACAGCATTTGCTTTTTATATTGTGTGACTGTTTAAACAGAAGCCTTGGTCTAAGTTAACAAAGAAAGAGAAGAAGCTTAGAAAGACTTTGATAACTGTTGGGATTGTTTTGTTAGTTATAGCCTTTATTTCAGGTTTTGTTCTTGTTTTGATTTCTTACATATTGTGAGTAGTTTAGTTATTGTGGAGGAGTATGCTTTGAATTTCTTAATAGGGAGTGTCTGGAGAAGTATCTAGTGCCGGATTGAGGATTCCGTAAGATTTTCAGAAAGGCCGAGCAAAAATATTTAAACAGTTCTTAGGTTATTTATTAAGGTGAGATGAGGTGGAAAACAATAAAATAATCAAAGTTGAAGGAATAGGTATAGGAATTAAAGATATAGATTCTCAAAAATACATTTCTTTGACTGATATCGCTAAAAAGAAGAACCCTGACGAACCCAGATTTGTTATTATAAATTGGCTTAGAAATAGGAATACTGTTGAATTTTTAGGGATTTGGGAAAAAATACATAATCCTGATTTTAACCGTGCCGGATTCGATACGGTTAGATCAAATGCTGGCTTGAACTCTTTTACAATCTCTCCTTCAAAATGGATAGGGGAAACTAATGCAGTAGGCATAGTTTCAAAAAGCGGGCGATATAACAGCGGTACTTATGCTCATGAGGATATTGCTTTAGAATTTGCATCTTGGATTTCTGCTGAATTTAAGTTATATTTTATTAAAGAGTTTAGAAGATTAAAATGTGAAGAAAATGAACGATTAAAACTTGGCTGGAATGTGAAACGGGAATTGGTAAAAATCAATTATAAAATCCACACAGATGCAATTAAAGAGAATTTGATTCCGCCAGAGATTTCTGCAAAGGATGCAAAAATAATCTATGCTTCTGAAGCTGATGTTTTAAATAAGGCTTTATTTGGAAAGACTGCAAAAGAATGGTCTGAAACAAATCTAACAAAAAAAGGAAATATGCGAGATTATGCAAATGTTGTTCAATTGGTTGTTTTGGCTAATCTTGAATCATTAAACTCTGAATTTATTAAGCAACAACTTGCTCAGGAAGAAAGGCTGATTAGGTTGAATAAAATAGCTATTTCACAGATGAAATCTTTAATTGAGAATAAGAAGGTCAGAAGATTGGAGAGAAAATGAATTTCAAAGAGCATTATAAGGTAAAGGAGTGAAGCTGATTCTGTTAGAGAGTTCTTAAGACATATAGCTGATGATTATTTAGATACTGCTGAGAAGTGAGGTAGAGAGTGTGCTGCTCCTGGTTGTACTAAGGATACTTGGCAAAAGAATAGTTGTAAGAGATGGTTTACTTTTGTTGTACACTTCTGAGATAACTTTTTTCATATTGTTTCAGAAGGGTATTGTGGTAATTAGTTAGTTTTTTCTTTTTTTGTGAGTTTTTTCTTTTCAGTTAATTCTAGGAAGTTGTCTTTTGATATTAGTGATTTTCCTGTTTCTTGTTCTATTTCTTTTCTTGTGTTTTTGGCTATTTGTCCGCCTCTTTTTGCTGAGTCTTTGCATTCAGTTAGTCCTTTTGAGTCTCTTGCTTTTGTTATGTCTGTTGTTGCTTTTTCTCCTACCATGTTGAGTATTAGTTCCCAGTCTGTCATGTGATCTCTTAGGTTTTGGTTTTTTCTTTCAAGTCCTTTGTGGTCTTTGTATTCTTGGACAGTTTTGCCGAAGCTGGTTTTTGTTATTTCATTTGTTAGTATTGCAAATTCTTTTTCTTCTGTTACTTCTCGGTCTTTCCATTCGTCTGTTAGTTCTTGTCTTATTGCTATGCTTCTTAGGCGTTTTTCTATCCATTCTCTTGGATATCCTTTGAGTTCGTAGTATTTCTTGGCTCTGTCTTGTGCTAGTTCAGGGTTTTCTATTTCTTCTATGCGCTCGTAGCCTACTTGTGCTAGCCATTTCTTAAAAGGTTCTGCTTTTTTTGAGGGGATTGATTGGATTATTCTGAACATATTTTCTGTATTTGCACAGTCAGTGAGGTAGTATTTGCCATCTGCTGATACTAATTTCAGTTGTACACAAATCCTGTACAACTCGATTCCATGCTTTAGTTCCCCAGCTTTCAACATATTCCAGTAATTTCTTGGATTTGGACTATCTGTGAGTACTGCAACTATATCCACGATTGAGAAATACCATTCTTCTTTGTGCCATTCCCTTCTGATTTTCTTGTCTTGGAATACGACTAGTTTTTTGTGTTTTTCCATTGAATCTGAATAGTTATAGTTTCTATTTAAGCTCTTCGCAGACACTTGTCAAGTGGCGGGTGGTTTTTCTAAGAGTAAAGAATTAATTACGGATATTTCTTCCGTACACTATTGCTATACCTATTGTGAGGTAAGAGAAGTATTATTATGTTACTGTTTAAACAGAAGCCTTGGTCTAAAGTTAACAAAGAAAGAGAAGAAGCTTAGAAAGACTTTGATAACTGTTGGGATTGTTTTGTTAGTTATAGCCTTTATTGCAGGTTTTGTTTCTACGCTTTGGACTCCAGAAGGTTTTGGATTAGGAGCTTCTGAATATTTTTTCAGTTGTCTTGTTGTCTTTTTTTTGTGTTCCGTATTTTATGTGGTATTTGATGCCCTCTTTTTTGCAGAATTCTTTGACAGTGTTTGCGCAGTCATCATAGAACTCTGTGCTTCCCTTGAACTGGGAGGATATTACATTGTAGTTTAGCTTGCCAAAGACAATCTTATCTGCAAACTTTACTTTATTAAGCAGTTTATTCAAGTCCTGTTTGACTATGTTTGGTGTAGGATAGGGTTCTATGCTAACCCATGTTTTTACCCCTTTTTTGCTTAGGGCTTTTAGCGAGTCGATCCTGTTTTTGAAAGGGGCGCTGTTTGGCTCGAATTTTTTCTTGAAATCATCGTCTAACGAAACCAGGGTGATGCCGTATTCATTGTTTTTTCCGTATTTCTTTAGGTCAGTAAGTGAGCTAGGGTAGGTTCCCTTGGTTAATACAGTGCAGCGGATTTTGTCCTTGTTGAGCCTTTCGATTATTTTTAATGTTAAGTCTTTGACTTCTTTCTGGTTGTGCATGAACGGATCAGTCATGAAGCATAGGTGTACAAATTTTATCTGGTCTTTGTATTTTGGGATCTCTTTGTCAAGAAGCTCTAGAGCATTGCTTACAAGTTTGGGCTGTACCCATTGCTGATAGTTTTTGACCTTGCCGAATCTCTTGGCCATCTGAAAGGCATAGCAGGGATAGTTGCATCCGTGTGAGCATCCTTCTACATGGTTCAGGCAGAAGTCAGCATATTCTACTTCACTTTTGTATAGCAAGCTCTTGCGGATTGTTTTTTTCATTGTCAACCTCTTTTACTTAAAAACAATGGTATCTCCTTTATTAAGACTTTTGTGGTTCTTTCAAAGGGTATTGCTCGTAGAGTTGGTGGGAGCTTCGTGAGGCCGGGAAGGTTAGTGTTTTGTAGTTTTTGCTATGCACCTCAGAGATAGTGGGGTACTATTAGGTAGAAAATAGCTATAAACACTCCCATTCTGGTATAACTTGAACATTATACGCCTCTTTTATCAAATCTGTATAACCCCAAAAATGTTCGTCTTCAGTTATTAAAAACTTATCTCCTTCTGATTGATGTTCAATAAAGCCTGCTAATATTTTACAATCGTCAGGTTCAGGTATATTTGAATAACCTCTCTCTGATTTACTGAGTCTTCTCTCATTTATCTTAAAAAATTCTTTAATTGCGGTATAATCTTCTTTTTTGTGAATAAATTCAAAATTACTAAGTGAATTAAAAAACTCCTGTACTTGGTCAATTAGCTGCATTTTAAACACATCAGGTAACATAGTTACGTTAATTCCATTTGTTTCTATTAGTCCATTCATAGAATTTAAGAGATTATTGTTTAACATGTCATCTGGAATAAACCGGTAAGGGGCTATTTTATTAGTATTTAATAGGGCTATAAAACTTGAAAGTTTCTCAAAATTTTTTGCAGCTATTTCTTCTTTATTATCACAGAATACACGAAAAGATCCCGGTATCTCAATTTTACACAAATGTAAGACTGAACATTCATCGAAGGCGTAAGTATTTTTTTCTGAGATTTCCATTTTAGTTTACTATAAAGTCTTTCAAATTAGGATTATTTAACGAAAAAGGGTAGTCTTCTTTTGCAACATTGATAAAATATTGGTAGCATTTATTTATAAGAATTTCATCCTTAGTTTCCTTTATAATTTGCTCTTTGATTAAAGGTACTATTTTTTCAAGGTTACATAAAAAATAATAATCAAACATATTGGATTCATAATCATATCCTTCAGATTCAATATTTTTGAATCTTATATTACGTAAAAAATTCGATAAAAAATAGCAATACTCAATTAAAGCAGACAATCTCAGGTTAATTAAATTATTCTTTTCAAGTTTTTTAGTTTCATTGTATAAATCAAACATCTCTACATTTACACTATTAATCCTTTGAATTAACTTGAATCTATCATCTACATCAACAAGTAGTTTACAGTGTTCATCATCAGCTATTTCACTTGCACTTAATTCGCTTAGTCGGTGTAACTCATTTTGTAAATCTGAAAGCTCTTGAGGCTTTAGTATATTTGATAATTTATCTCTAATAACTTTATCAGCAAGTTCACTTCCAGCTGTTTTTAAAATGTATTTGGGAATTGTCTTTTCCTTAAAAGTATAAGATGAAACAGAAAAAAAGTCATTTGTGGATAGTTCTTGCAAACTAATGTCAAAAGAGCCATATTGGTTTAATTTAAAATTAATATCAACAGGTATCATAAATAAGTTTAGTCTTGCAAGGGTTTTGTTTAGTTTTGTTTTAGAGTTAATAGTATGGTCCTTAGCAAATTTTAATACTATAGATATGGCTTCTTCACGATTTAGTAACATATAATCTATAATTTCTAAAATGAGTATTTAAATATATGTTTTTTAATAGTTTTTTATTAATATCAAATCTTTCCAAGCAACCATTAAATAATCCGGTACTACCAATAATTATCATGCCTAATCTTTTTGGAGAAATATACGGTGAAGCTGATTCTGTTAGAGAGTTCTTGAGACATATAGCTGATGATTATTTAGATACTGCTGAGAAGTGGGGTAGAGAGTGTGCTACTCCTGGTTGTACTAAGGATACTTGGCAAAAGAATAGGTTTTGTAATAGTTGTAAGAGA
>JAZDPJ010000019.1:0-36727 GCA_043797705.1 archaeon | reverse complement strand
GGAAGTTTGTAATCGAGTCTTTTTTCTTTGTATAATTCACAGATTTCTAAGTTTTGTTTTGCTTTCTGAATATACTCTGCAGCTTTTCGATCATCTCTGTCCACAATGAGTAACCCTTTGTGTTTCTTTCTTTTTTTCTCGTCTTTTTTTGCGCTTGAAAAACAGTCTTTGACTTTTGTTTTTACATTCAGTACTTGTTAAGCTAAAGTGTGGTCTGTAGTGTATGGTATGTGTTTTTTCCTTGTTTTTGCCATGTTGAGATGAGACTCATCATGATTTCGTAGTTTTTCATTCCGAGGTCGCTTCGTAGGCATCCTATGATTTTTCTTATGATTACGAATGGTCGTATTGATCGTTCTGCTTCGTTGTTGTCCATTGGTAGTTCTGGGTGTAGTATGCAGGTGAACCATTTGTCTCCTGCATTTTCTATTTTGTTGGCTAACTTTCTTAGGTTTGTGTGTGCTTTCATTGTTCCTATTAATCTTGCTAATTCGTTTTTGCATTTTTTGTGCATGTCTTGTCTTCTTTTTTCTTGTTTGTAGTTTTTTCCTTTTTGTACTATGAGGTAGATGTCGTAGCACCATTTGTAGATGTCTGGGTGTTTCTTTTTGCATTCGAATTTTGTTTCGGTGTTTAGGTGGCTCCAGCAGCGTTGGTGTATTATTTTGTTTTCTTTTGTGTAGGCTGCGTATGTTTGCCATCCGTCGCTTACTAGTTTTCCTTGGAAGTTTTTTCCTAGGGTTTTTTCAACGATGTCGCCTCCTCTTTCCTTGTTTATTTTAAACAAGGATATTAGTTCGTTGCAGAAGACCCATATCCAGTGATTGATTCCGTTGATGCTGAGGCTGGTTTCGTCAGTGCCGACAATTTCTGCTTGTTTGATGTTGTTTTCTAGTTCTTGGTATAGTGGCTCGAGTTTGTTGCTTGCTCTTCTTGTGATTTCTAGGCTTGTGGGTCCTGTCATTGGTACATTGAAGATGTTGTTCATAACATCAACAACTATGTTGTGTGGCAGTCTTGCTTTGAATTTTAGGTAATTGACTAGGCTTTGGATTGTTCTGTCGTATATTCCTTTTTCAGGAATATTCTTGTGGCTTGCTAATGTGAGCGTATGGCAATCAAGGCATCGGAATTCATGCTGATGATATTCTTTAATCAATATTTTTGGTTTGATGAAGCATACGACTTTTTTCTTTTTCACATATCCTGTTGGCTCGATGTTTGTGCTTTCGCATTGAGCACATTTTTTCGCAATTAGATCGATTATTTCATTCACATTGGGCCAGACAAAAGTTGATCCTTTGTGCCCTTTAGGAGCGCCATGTTTCGCTCCTTTCTTCGCTTTAAGCCCTTGAGTATCTTCTTTAAGATGCTTGTTAGCCGAAGAAGGAGTGTTGGCATTCTTGTACTTCTTGAGTTCCTTCTCAAGTTTTTCTTTTTCTTTGAGTAACTCGAACATTTCCTCTATTATCTCATCACGGGATTTTTCCTTCAACTTTTCCTTTAATGATTTCAATTGTAGTTTCATTGTTCCACCAGCACAATCTTCACTCTTTTTCCAACCCATTCAATTGGAACATAAATGCGACCGCTATTGCCGCTTTTACTTACTTTCTTTTCGAGCATCTCAAAACCGCTCAGCTCTATTTTTGTTTCCCGTTTCATTAGCTACAATGTAGCTAAACTAATTAATAAGAATTTAGGTGATAGAAACTAAATATAGAAGCATATACTACAGACCACACTTTAGCTTAACAAGTACTACATTCATTTTGTATTATTAAGTTTATACGATTTGTTTATAGTCTTTACTTGTAGAAATTCGGAGGGTTTCTGTTTAGATTAGAAGAACTTAGTTTTTTTGTAGAATAATGCTTTTTATGAGTTTTATGAAGTTTTCTTGGCCGAATAAGATGACTCCTGTTCTAACTGCGTCTATGTAAGCTTTGTTTGAGTTTATTAGGTCTTTCTTGAATCCTTTTTCTGTGAAGTCAATCATGTGTATTTTTTTTAATTGAGTGTTTTGTTCTTTATGAACTGCTCTTTCGAGTTTAAGGAAGTTTTTGTTGGAGGATTCAATTGCTATGAGGTCTATGTCTCTTGCATCTTTTGGTGAGTCTAAGATGCTTCCGTAGAGGATGAGGAATTTTGTTAGGTTTTCGAGTTCAGAAAAGTTAAATCTCCATTTTTGTTGTTTTAGGGCTTCTTCTGTTAAGTATAGTGCTAATGATTTCTCAACTAGTGGGTTGTCCCAGTTTAGTTTTACTAGGTATGTGCTTGTTTTGCCTGTGCCGACGGTTTTTAGTGTGATGAATTTGTTGGTTTGGAGGTTTTTTAGGATTTTCCAGGTTCCTACTCTGCTTAGTCCCAGTTCTTTTGCGATTGATGTGACAGTGTGTATTGTGGAGAAGTCTTTGAATAGGTGCAGTACTAGCTTTTTTGCAGTTTGATTGATTATTAATTTTCCACCAGGATTAACTATTATCATTATGTTAATAACTATTAACTAATACTTAATACTTTTGTTTTTCTAAAACCCTAAACTCTTCAGAACTTTATCTTTATCAAAAACCTCTATATCCGAGTACCCCTGTCCAGTACCCAGATAAATGACAGGTTTTCCAGTGACATAGCTAACAGAAAGTGCTGCTCCGCCTTTCTCGTCTATATCTGCTTTTGCCAGTATTATTGCGTCGATACCTACTGCTTCATCAAACTGCTTGGCTTGCTCGACACAGTCATTTCCGGTTATGCTCTCGCCTACGAATATCTTGAAGTCAGGCTTTGATACTCGTATTATCTTCTTTAATTCGTCCAATAGGTCCTTGTTGGAGTGCAGCCTTCCTGCGGTATCGATGAGTACGACATCCTTTCCCTGAGCTTCTGCGTGTTTTACCGCATCGAATGCTACTGCTGCTGAGTCGCTTTGGTATTCGTGTTTTACCATTTTTACTCCTAGTTTGTCTGCGTGCTGTTGCAGCTGCTCTATTGCTGCTGCTCTGAATGTGTCTGCTGCTGCCATTACTACGCTTTTGCCGGAGTCTTGGAACTTCTTTGCTACTTTAGCTATTGTCGTGGTCTTGCCAGAACCATTGATTCCTAAAAAACAGATTACAAATGGTTTCTTCTCTTTTGATTTCTTCATTAAATCTACGGTTTTAACATTTAGGACATTTTCTATGCTTTCTTTCAGGCTTTCTTCTATTTTTGATTCTATTTCTGATTTCTTTATAGGAATATTAACTATTCTCTCTTTTAGGTCTTCTTTTATTTTTTCTATGACTTCTACTGCTACATTGTTTTCAAGTAATGTAACTTCCAGTTCCCAGAATAGTTCGTCGAATTTTTCAGCGTCTATTTTTTTTGTGCTTACTTTTTCTTTGAATTTTGCAAAGAATCCTTTCTTCTCCTCCGTTGGCTCTTCTTCAGCAGCTTCTTCTTTTATTTCCTTTTTCTTTTCTTCTTTTTTAGGCTCTTTTTTGACTTTCTCTTTCTTTGGTTTCTCCGCTTTTGGCGGTGCTGGAGCTTCAATTATCTCTTCTTCAACCTCGGTTTCAACCTTGCGCGTTATCTTGTCTACTGCGCCTTTGAGTTTGTCTTTTAAAAATCCGAACATAGTACCCATTTTCCTTTAGAAATTTATAAAGATTGTGTTATTTGCTTTCAAAGGCTAAAGTTTTTATAGCTATTTACATTATTATGATTACTTTGATAGGTGGGAAAAGGGGTCAGGCAACTGCTTTAGTTATAGTTGGAATTTTGATAGTGTCTTTAGTTGTCGGTGTTTCTTATTTTTACTCTGAAACTATTAGTAGTTTAATTGGGATTGGTGGAGCAAAATCTGAAGAGATGGATAATCTGGAAGCCTCTGTAGAGGTTATCGTTACTGACTGTTTGAGGGAGACTGCGGTTGACGGCTTGTTTTTTATGGGGATACAGGGGGGTTATTATGAGTTAGATGCGCCTTATAAGATGATTTCTGATGTAAAAGTTCCTTTTTATTTTAATCTTGGCCATACAGAGTTTCCGGAGAAGAGTAAAGTTGAACAGGATCTCTCCAAGTATGTTCAGGTGAACTTGCCGGCTTGTGTAAATTTTTCTTTATTAGAAGATAGTGGATACAGTTTTTCTAAGGGGGAGGTTTCGGTGTCTTCAAAAATAGGGGCTAATGATATTAGCTTAAACCTCAAGTATCCTATTGTTATTGGGAAGGATGAATTTACAAGAAAGGTAAATGAATTTACACAGGCTGTTGATTTTAAATTTGATCAAATTTATGATTTGGTTAGGCAGGTTGTTGAAGAGCAGAAGGAGAATCCGAACACTATGCCTTTGGTATTCATATCTGATTTAGCCTATAAGAACGGTTTTGAGTATGTGGTTACGCAGTGGGATGAGGGGGTTATGGTGTTCACTTTGTTTTTCAATAACTCTTTAAGGCCGGATTATTACACTTACGCATTTTTAGCAAATTATAGCAGTTCAGATGTTTCCTTCTTGCCAGAGGATTTATCTGAAGTTGAGGCTATGGTTGAAAATGATAAAGCGTATCAGGTTAGGCTTTATGCTACTCCTAGTGAAGGGCAGGAATTGTCGTCGGATTCTACAGCTGAGGAGTGGGATTTGATTTTAATGAGTGATATTGATTTTGAGGATGCTTTAGAGAATAACCCTAGTTTGTTGGAAAGTGATGTAGTTTTCCAGGAGTTTAATGAGAGGCTTAAATCTTTGACCACTTTGACTTTTTTTAACGGAAATGATAAAATTAGAAATGTTTGGTTTGGAAAGTATGGTATAGAGTGTGTTTTGAGTTGCAAATTATTTAGTTTTGATGGCGTGAATGCGACGACTCCTCGTGAAAAGGTGGTTTTCAAGCCTAGTGAACTTTTCGGTGGAAGAGTTTTAAATGACGGTCGGGTTTGGTTGCCGAACATGGCTTCTGTTAGTGCGGGGGGAAGGATAAAGAAGTCTGATGGGGTTTATACAGTCTACGGTGGAAAAACGACATTTTCGGCGCTTATGGATGTTGGTCCCGTTAATGTTAGGGGGGGAATTGCTGTTGTTAGCAAGTATGGGCCGTCTGGCGGGAAAGATGTGTACGAGACGATTGCAACTTCTGATGAATCTCTAACTGTGTTTATTGATGAAGAGTTTAATCCTATGTTAATCGGAGAAGATGTTTTTGTGAAGAGTTTGGTGAATAATGAGGAAGCAGAGGTTCTTGCTAAGTTTACTGGAGGAATAAAAATAGTTGGGCACCTCCAAGGGGAGGACTACTTTTGGAAGGGGCGTTATCTCTTGAATGAAGGAACAAAGTTTACAGATTATGTTGGTGGAAATGTGGCTGCTACTTACTCAGTGGCAAAAGAGACGGAATATTATGATTTTACTGAGGGATGCAATTCTCTTTTGAGTAGGAATTGCATTCAAAGGTCTGGTGGGGAACTATTAGTTTTGGTTGGTGATAAAAATAACCTTGGGGTTGTTGATTTTGGCAAGTCTATTTCAAAATTTACCCATGTTACAATTAGGGATGGGAGTACAATAAGTTTTGATGATGGCAATGTTGAGATAGGGTTTGGCAAAAGTCGAAATCCCAAAGTAGTTCGAGGTAGTCCTTTGGATGCGAATACTGGTTTTTATCAAAAGGTAAATCCTAATTTGGTCTTGTGGTATGTTCCAAGTGATTCTGGTTTTTATGCTGTTAAGGTTTTTGTTAATAATGAGCTAATAGGCTCGATAATGGAGAGAGAGGGAGTAGTGATGAATGCTATGAAGGGGGGTGTTAAGAGTCAGAATAAATGGGCTGAAGAACTATCTCTGAAGTATGGTGGGCAGAAACCTCATAGAGTTATTGGTTTTCTTGATGATCCTCGGGAGTTGCGTATATTGCATGCAATTTATGCGTCTGGAGACAAAAATGGTATGGATCCAAATTTTTTGAGTGCGTCTGCATTCGGTGAGGGGTTGGTTATATGGATGGATGAGTATAGGCGGGATTCTTCTACGACGGTGGATGCGTTTGGAGATATTGGGGCTGATAGGTTTGGAAAAGAGTTTAAGTCTTATGAGCAGGAGTTGGATATTGGTGGGGTAAAAGTTGAGGGTAATAAGATTGTTGCCACTGTAATTTCGATTACTGAGGCTGGCAAGAAAACAAGGCTTGATAGGCCGCGAGAAATCGAGATGGATGCTGATGTGCTTGAAACTGTGGGCGATTTTACTATGGCGCAGATTCGGGGAGACTTGGTTGAGATTGATGGTAAAAAAATGAAAATTAAGACTTTGGGTTTAATTGAGAGGGGAATGTTAAGATCTGATTTCGACGATAAGGATGAGTTTAGCTTTTGGGGGGAGGAAACTTCGGAGAGGGGAGAGGAAATAAAATTGACTAATTTCAAGAATATAGAGTTTGCTACTGAGGCGATGGGTGCAATGTTGAAGAGGAGGCAGAATCTTTTTTTAGGTGATGTGCGAAAAGCGGGATTTAATCCTGATGAGCTGTCTAGTGATGAGGTAGATTATTGGACTTATGTGTATTATAATGGGGGGAGTGGTCCTCCTGAGGACTTATTTGGTATCGGTCGGGGGATAGTGTTGAGTAGGTTGCAGAGGTACGGTATTGAGGGATTAGCTATTCCTACTGGCAGGTATGGGGAGGATGAGGTTCATGCTAATGCTCAGCGTATTATTGCTACTAAGAAGCTTTTGGATAAGGCTAACCCCTCTATGGTTGGGTCTGCTGTTTTGGCTTTGAGATAATTACTTCTTTTTTATTCCAATGACATTTGGTAGTGTCCAGAATTCGTTATTGCTGTCGTTTTCGTTGAAGCCTGTTTCGTAGCTTCCAATCATTTCGGTTTCTTTGTCAGGTAGGTTTATGTATAGGCTTGCTTCGGGTCCGCCTTCAAGATACATTGCGTTCTGTATGTTTATGTGTGATTTTAGCAGGTAGTTTATGAAATCATGGGTTGTGTATGGCGATCTGCTGTGTATGAATAATATGTTTCTTTGTTTGTCTATTCCCAGTGCTGCTGTACTCCATATCCTTGGTTGTTGGGACCATGTGTTTTTTTGGTCGCAGCTTATCATTCTTATGCTTTGGCTAAATGAGTTGTACTTGTCTTTTAGTTTGTTGAAGTTTTGGCATCTTGTGTCTATGATTTGAGCTTCTGGTACATCATCGCTTTTTGGGTTGAAGGCAAATATTGCGTTGTATCCTTTTTTGAATGTTGGATTATTAAGGTAGCTATAGTTTTGCATATAGCCTACATTGGATGTATTATCTTCTTCCTTAAACATGCCGGCATTTATTGTTGCGGCAAGGCCATAATCTTCAGCCCACTCTTGAGCGGTTCTTTCTTTGCCTCCGTATTCTGAGGCAGACATAAGGTTTAGTGAGTAATTTTTTGGATTGATTTTTAGTACAGTTATTTTTGAGTCTCCGAATATTGATTTTTTTTCTGTGGTGATTTGTGTTAGAAATAATCCGGTGTCTAGTTTTTCCCAGGTCTCTTTGGGTTTTGTGTCTTTAGGAATAGTTTCTTCTAATTTTGGGTGTTCATTTGTCTGTGCTTTGGCGTTGTTTATTGTGTAGGCTGATGTTCCTATTGTTTCTAGGAATAGTAGGCTTGCTATGCTTATTGCTATTTGTTTTTTGAGGTTATATATCATTTTAATATATAATCATGTATTGCCCCACTATATAAATGTTACCATTTACAAGTAGTATTTAGCCTAATTAATGTCTTTAGGGCCTATTGGCGCAATTACGGGTTTATAACCTTGATTTTTTAGGTAGTCTGATAATTCGCTTTTTACCTGCTCTATTTCGCGTGTAGTCTCTTCTGCAGTTTGTTTAGCGCATGTTAATTGTACATAACTGTCTTGTAAGGTTTTCAGAATTTCAGGCGCCGACTTTGCAATTTCTGTTAGTTGAGACTTTATCTCTGCATAACTTTGTCCAAATTTTTTGTAGTTCTCTCCGATTTTTTTTATATTTTCAACAGTTGCTTCAAGGTCTGTTCTTGCAGAATCTAAATATTCTTTTGTTTTGTGCTGTCTTCGGTATGCATCTTTCACTTGCTCAAGTATGCCGTCAATTTGGTCTTCGGGGAACGAGGGGTCATATAGTTTTTCTATTATGGGGTTTAGCCCTGTTTTAAATTCCTCATTTGGTCCATACGATTTATCGAGTTCTTTTATTTTTGAGTCTATTCTTTCTTTTCTGTTCATTTTTCCCTCCTAGAGTAGTAGGTCTGATTTATCATACCAATAGATATCCCACCCTACTGGTGAGATAGTTGGTTCAATGTATTTTTGAAAGTATTTGTTTGTCTTGTTCATTTTGTAGTCTGCAAGGAATCCTTCTTGTCTTTTTTCTCCTAGGCACATTTCCCAGAATTTTATTGTTGCTGCTTCTCCGTTTGGGGAGGTTAATGTGAACCAGTTGTTTTTGTCTCCGGTGTACAATGTTGTGCTTAGTGTTGGATTTTCTTCTTTCATTCTTTCTTTTGTTTTGAGGTATGCTGATAGTTGTTGTTTGCTGTTTAGTTTTGTGGTGTTATGTATGATCGCTTTTTGTACATTGCTGTTTAGATGTGTGTATTCATATTCAATATGGGATATTTGCCCCCCGAATTTTTTTAGGATGTCTTTCAGTTCTATATCGTTTGGGGTTCCTTCGTCTACATTCCCGTATATTTTTAGTTCTATTTTTTTCAATAAGTCTTTTTGTGGGTTGTACCAGACATGTACTTCGACAAGTCGTTTGTTTGTTGTTGTTTTAGGGAGTACTAGCTGGTATTGCCTGCATACTCGTTCAATGTCAATTGTGTGGGATACGAGTTTTATTAGTTCTGTTAGGGATTCATATTTTGTTGGAAGCATTGACAGCTTTTTTTGGGTCATATTAAGTTTCAGATTCTACTTTGATTTTTAAAGGTTATGCAAGAATAAGGTTTTTATTGCTACAGTTGCGTAGCTTCCTTTTTGAAGTTCAAACTTTAGTTTTGCTCCTTCTATTTGCAGGTTCTTTATCTCAACAAATCCGTCTCTGTATTCTGTTTGTGAAACTAGTTCTGGCAGTTGTTTTATCACAAAGTCTTTTAGGAGGATTCCTTCTTTGATCAGAACTTCGTTTATTATTTCTTTTAGCTCTTCTTCTGCTTCCATGTCGAAGTGGATTAGGGGTATTTTTATTTCTTCTTTGATGTCTTCTTCGGGGAATGCTAGTTGTGCATATCCGCAATCTATCTCTTTGTATTTGTGTTTTTTCTTGATGTATTCTGAGAGGATTAGGTTAAACAGTTTGGATTGGTAGCTGTGGAAATATAGTTTTATAATCCTTCCTTGTTTTTGTAGGGCTCCGATATAGTTATTTTCTTCAATGTCTAGTCTGAGTATTTCGCATGTTTTTTTGAAGTCTTTCTGGACCAGCGCTTTCCCTACTGTGGCGTTGGTGTTCTCCCTCCCAAATCGTTGCTCATCAAAGTAATTGGGCATTACCTTTCGGGTTTTAGCTTCTCCAGCGTCCTTGACAACTATCTCAAATTGGTTGCCTTCTAATTGTCCTAGGTGTACTCTTTCTGGACCGTTGCCTACATATATCAGCTCGATATCATTTATCTGTACATTCTCATAGTCTTTTCTTCCGTCTAGTATCGAAATGTATTGCTCAGTGATTGCTTGTTTGTCTTTCAGGCCGGCGTAGCTTATCTTTTTTTCATTGATGTTTAATCTTTTGGCTATTTCCCTTACAGCATTGAGTGTGTTCCACTGTTTCTTCTTGAGAATGTAGTATGCGTATAGTCCATTGCCTATTTCCAGTTTTAGTTTTTCTTTGACTATGAAGTCTTCTGGGTTTTCTTTGATTTTCATATTCTACTAAGCTTTATAAATTTCTAGGTTATATGTTTTACTATGAAAAAGGGGAAGTTAAAGATTTATCTTTTTAGGCATGGACAGACTTACTACAATAAGAATCATGTTTTCACTGGTTTTAAGGATTCAAAACTTACTCCTTTGGGGATAAAGCAGGCGAAGGTCATTGCTAAGAAACTTAAAGATAAAAAATTCGAGGTTGCTTATTATACTAGGCTTTCGAGATCAAAAGATACTTTGAAGGAAGTTCTTAGGTTCCATCCTGAATGTAAGAGGTTAATCAAGGAGGATCGTATGATTGAACGAAGCTACGGTAAGTTGTCTGGGACCCATCATTCTACTGTTGTTAGGAAGTTAGGTCAGGAGCAGTATGATATTTGGCATCGTAGTTTTGGTATTAGGCCTCCTAGTGGAGAGTCTTTTGCTGATGTTAAGAAAAGAGTGAAGCCTTTCATAGAAGACCTTAAAAAATTCATGAAAAAAAATCAAGTTAGTGTTGCTATTTCTGCACATGGTAATTCTATACGTTTATTCAGGCACATCTTGGAGGGGACTTCTGAGGAAGAGACTTGTAGTTGGTTCATACCGTATGATAAGGTTTTTGTGTATGAGCTATAGAAACTAATTTAAACAACAATTCTATTCTTTTTCAGAATGAGCGATGATGAAGTAATAATAACCTATGAGAGTTTGTACGAGTTGCTCAGAAGGGAGAAGTACAGGCCTGAACTCCAGAAGTTGGATGTGGGTTTCTATGAGAATGCTTTAAATTACTTAAGGGAGAAGCATGCTATTCTTAATTCTCAGGAGAACAGGGATAGTATATTCGCTTCTTGTGAAGTGGAGAAGACAAGGACGCAGTTAAGGAATATTCAGAGCATCCTAAAGCAAATCTACGAAAAAAGGGAGGCTAAATTGATTCAGTTAGCTCTTTTTAACTCTAGGAACAAGGCTTCTGCTAATAATGAATCATCGTTATTACCAGAGGAAATAGCTTTATTTGACTCCTTAAGAGTTGTTTTAAACCAGTATAGGGAGGGTATATTATTCAGTTTGTTGAGTAATAACCAGCAGGGATTACCTGTTAAAAAAGAGAAACCTTTAAAAATAACCAGCGAAATTAACAAGGATAAGCCTGATTTAAATAGGATTCGGATTTTGGCAACATTGCCGGAGTTCGTAGGACCAGACATGAATGTCTATGGCCCCTTTGAGGAGAATCAAGTTACAGATCTTCCAGAAGAGATTTCAGAGAGGCTCATAGGAAACAATCAAGCTGAGGTAGCAGAATGAAATTACCAAAAACCACAAAGAGATTTTGCCCAAAATGCAATAAGCAGCAGGAGATGTCTATTGCACAGAGTAAGCAGGTTGGTAGAAGTAAGGCACATCCAATGTCTAGGGGAGCAAGATCTAGAATGAGGAAGCGGGGTCTTGATCGTGGTGCAGGTAATCAGGGAAAACTTTCAAGAAAACCTATCTTATCTCGTAAGATGTATGGCAAGAAGACAAGTAAAAAAACTGATTTGAGGTATAAGTGCAAGGTTTGTAATAAAAGTACGATGCAGAAGAAAGGGTTTAGAGCAAAAAAGATAGAGCATGTTTAAAATGATAAAAGAACCAAAAGGTAAGTTCGTGAAGGTAAGATGCACTAAATGCAAGAATGAGCAGGTTATTTTTGGCAAGTGTTCAACAGAGGTTGTTTGTTTAGTTTGTAATGAGCCTCTTGCTTGTCCGAGTGGCGGCAAGAGCAAGATTAAGGGCAACATTCTTGAGGTTTTGGAATAAAAATGTTCTTTAAGAGGTCAGGATTTCCAGAAGAAGGTGAATTGGTAATCTGTACAGTTAATAAAATATTATTTCATTCTGTTTTTGTATCGATTGATGAGTATAGGGCGCTTGAGGGTATGCTGCATATTTCAGAGGTTGCTCCTGGAAGGATTAGGAATCTGAGGGATTATGTTCGTGAGGGCAAGCAGATAATTTGTAAGGTTATTCGGATTAATGAGCAGAAAGGGCATATTGATCTTTCTTTGAGAAGGGTAAATCCTTCTGCGCGGTCAAAGAAGCTGAACGAGTATAAGCAGGAAGAGAAGGCAGAGAAGATTCTTGAGCATGTTGCAAAAAGTTTGAAGACGGATTTGGAGGATGTTTACAAGAAGGCGGGAGAGAGGATTATCGATGATTATGGTCTTTTGAGTTCTTGTTTTCAGGATATTGTTCTCAATGGGGAGTCAGTGTTGGAGCCTCTTAAGATTCCAGGGGAGTACGTGGGTGCAATAGTTGCAGAGGTTAAGGAGAGGATAAGTGTTCCAGAGGCTATTGTATCTTGTTATTTAACTTTGCAGAGTTTTTCAGATGATGGTGTTGTTGTGATTAGGGATATTCTAGCTAAGGCTACTGAGTTTGCAAAAAAGGAGGGTATTGATGTTGTTATAACTTATGTTAGCGCACCTAGGTATCAGCTTGATGTTAAGGAGGTTAGTTACAAGGGTGCTGATGAGAAATTGCTGAGGGTTGTTGATTTTATTGTTAAACAGATGGTTGCTGCTGGTGGTAGTGCGGAGTTTTCTAAGAAGTAAGATGGCGAGGCATATTTTTTATTGCAAAGATTGTGATGTTTTTACAATGGAAAAGCAGTGTTCGAAGTGTAAGGCTGATACTCTTTCCACAATTCCTGCTAAGTTTAGTATTGAAGATAAGTGGGGAAGGTATCGTCAGATGGGTAGGAAGCAGTAAATTTATAAGTTATACTTCCTTTTACTTTGTTTATGTCTGATTTTAAGATTAATTATCTGGGTAACCCTCGAATTAAGAATCCGATACTGATTGCTGGTCTTCCGGGTATTGGTAATGTTGGTAAGGTCACTGTTGATTTTTTGATTGATTCTTTGGGTGCTAAGAAGTTTGCAGAGGTCAGTTCTTATTATTTTCCTAGTTCCGTTTTTGTTACTGAGGATAATTTGATTTCTTTGCCGCAGATTAATCTTTATTTTAAGCGTACGAAGGAGCAGGATGTTATTTTGTTGGCTGGGGATGTTCAGCCTATTGATGAGCGTTCTTGTTATTTGTTTTGTGAGGAGATTTTGAATGTTTTTGAGAAGTATGGTGGCAAGGAGATAATTACTATTGGGGGGATTGGTTTGCAGAAGATTCCTAAGGTTCCAAAGCTGTACATTACTGGTACTGATCAGGCTGTTATTCGTAAATATAAGTTTTGTTTGAGTGGTATTTATGGTGTTGTTGGTCCGATTCTTGGTGTTTCGGGTGTTCTTGTGGGTTTGGCTGGTAGGAGAAAGATTCCTGCTGTTTCTTTGTTGGCTCAGACTTTTGCTCATCCTGCTTATCTTGGTATAAAGGGTGCTCGTGAAGCTTTGAAGAGTATCTCTGCTCGCTTGGGTGTTAAGTTGGATATTAAGCGTCTTGATAAGGAGATTGAGGATCTTGAGAGTGAGCTTAGGGTTAAGACGCAGCAGCTTGTTGATCTTAAGGAGAGTATGAGGCCGAAGTCTAATAAGGAAAATTATTTTGGTTAGTAATCATTAAGTCCTTTCTGTTCTTTTTTGAGTATTGGTTCTCCGTATACCCCGTCGTATCCTGGTTTTACTTGTATCTTTCCTGCTCTGTTTAGGATTATCCATGGTGCTAGTTCTGGGTTTGCTTTTGTTAGTTCTTCTTCGGGTACATTCAAGAGGATATTGTATTCGTTTCCGAATTTTTCTATTAAGGGATTGTATTCGTTCCATACTGCTTTTGTTGCTACGCCTTTTTTTCTTAATTGTGATATGAGGTCAGATAGTGGGATTATTGTTTTGTATTTTTGTATATTTTCTTTGTATCCTTCTTTTCTGTCTGCTAGTTGTTCTACTCTGTTAAGCACCCCTATTGTGAGTGGCTTGTGGCATTTTGGGCAGAGGTTGTTTACTTTTTGTGTTTCATTTGGTTCTAGGCTTACATTGCAGTTTCTGTGTCCGTCTATGTGGTATTTTCCGTAGGCTGGGTTGACTTCTATTGTTTCTACGAATCCTTCTCTTGTTCTTATTGCTTTTAGTAATTCTTTGTATGTCGGATTAATGTCAAATATCGTTGCTTCTCTTCCAATTCGCCAGGGCCAGAATGAGTGGCAGTCTGAGAATGATACTAGTAAGTATTTGTCTAAACCTGAGAGTCTTAAGTTCATTTCGGGATCCGAACTTAATCCTGTTTCTAGTGCGTGTATGTGTTTTGCTTGGTCTTTGAATGCTTCTTCTACTGAGTTGAATCCTCCGTTTGCTCCGAAGAGTCCGAAGTGTGGTGTCCATGCGTGTGCTGGTATCACTTCGATATCTGTAGAGATTTTTCTTAAGTCTTCTACTAGTTGGTAGCAGGGTATTTTGAAGATTGGTCTGCCGTCATAGTCTACTCTTCCTTTAGTTAATAGGTACGCCGTTATTTGTTCAACAACTTCTAAACTGGGAGCTAAGATTAATATGTGTACGCTTCTGCCTTTACCGTCTTGTGTGTAGATTAGTGAGATTTCTGTCTGCAGAATAAAGGGGAATCCTGTTTTTGTTTTTAGAATTCCCTCTTTTTCAGTCAAATGCTCCTTAATATGTTCTATCCATTTTGGGTGTGTGAAGTCTCCAGTTCCTAATAATCCTACTCCTTTCACTCTTGCCCATTTCTCTAGGTTGGGTATTGTCAATTCTTTGCTGCACGCTCTTGAGTATTTGCCGTGTATGTGTAGGTCTGTTATTATTTTCATTAGTTTTTAGAATTGGTCTGGAGCTTAAAAGGTTTACTCAGCTCTGACTTCTAGTTTGTCCACTTCGAATTTGTCTTGTGCTTCTATTTTCAGGCTGTTCTTTCCTGATGTTACTAGGTCGGTTATGTCTCTTGTGTATTCTGTGTTGGTTGTGTCCATTGAGAATTGTTTGTCGTTGATGTATATTGTTGCTCTTTTTCTTGTGCTTGTTGGGAATTTCATGTAGAGTGTTGCTTTTCCTGATGTTCCTTCAAATGCGTATTGTAGGAAGGCGCTTTTTTCTAATCTTAGTTCTAGCTCTATTTCATCGATGTTGTAGTCTCCTTCGTCTATCTCAAAGGTTAGTGTATTTTTTCCTTCTTCATTCAAATACTCTTCTGGGAGTGTTTGTTCTCTTGTTTCAAGGTATTGGCAGAATATTTCGTCTTGGAACACTTCTTTGTTGTTCAGGGTTATTGTTAGTTCTCCTTCGCTTGCTATGTTGCAATTGATAAAGTAACTCAATTTTGCTTTTGTTATTTCGTTGTCTGTTGTGTCTAGTGAGAAGGTTCTGCTTGCTTTTGTTTTCTTTGTTGACAGTTCTTTTATCAGCGTTATGTCTTTTAGTAGGTAATAGTTAGAGGAAAAGAGTTTCCATCCTGGTGATTCTACGGATAGTTCTAGGACATTGCTGTTTTTAAGGTGCTCTTTTGGTAGGATTATTGGCATGTCTGTTGTTGTTAACTTGCCTTCGTAAATCACTTGGCCATTTAGTTTCATTGTCATTTCGCCTTTTGATTCTGTTATCATGAAACTGATTTTAGCTTCTTTTACTTCATCTATATTTTCGATATTAAATAGTAGGTTCTTGTAGTTGTCTTTTATTAGTGTTTTTGAGACTGTTAGTGATTTGGATAGTGTGTCTGTTTTTGTTTCCTCTGTTGTGTAGAGGTGCATTGATTCGAGTGTTGTTTCTTGTACATTGGTTTTGTATGCTTCTAGTGTTCCGGGGGATTCTGATAGGAGTAGTTTTCCTGTTAGTGCTTCTCCGGTTTCTGTTGTTCCGTCATCTAATGTTCCAAGTAAGGATGCTCTGTCTTCTGGTGGGAGTAAAATAACATAACCTGCTATGAATAACGTGATTAATATGACAAGAATTGAGACTTCTAAACCGCTTGCTTGGCCTTTTTTACGGTGTTTGAGCATGTTTCAAAGAATAAGTTTATAAGTATATAAATTTTTGCTATTTCGGGTTAAAATGCGTATTATCTATAAGAATTTGAAGAATGGTGAGGTCAAGGTTCTTGCGGAGAACTTGGATGATCTTTGGTATTTGTCTCAGCTTGTTGAGGCTGGTGATTTTGTTAGTGGTAAGTCTTTTAGGAAGGTGAAGCTGGGTGGTGAGTCTGATCGTGGTTCTGTTTCTAAGAAGCCTGTGTTTGTTAAGTTGGGGGTTGAGAAGGTTGAGATTGATGGTTCTTTGAGAGTTTCTGGTGTTGTTAGGGAGGGTTCTGCTGATGTTTCGCATGGTTCTCATCACACTATTGATGTTTCTGAGGGTACTACGATTGCTATCTTTAAGGATAACTGGCCTAAGTATCAGCTTGATAAGTTGGATGAGGCTACGAGTGCTGGTGCTGGTGAGGTTTTGATTTGTGTTTTGGAGAGGGACAATGCTAGTTTTGCTTTGCTTAAGAGGTCGGGTTATGAGATGGTTGGTGATGTTGAGGGTGAGGTTGAGAGGAAGGATGAGCAGGTTAATATTAAGGGGGATGGTTTTTTTCCAGAGGTTGCTAAGTTGATTAAGGATTATGCTGTTCGTTTTTCTGTTAATAGTATCATTGTTGCTAGTCCTGCTTTTTGGAAAGAGGATTTGATGAAGGTCATTAAGAAGAAGTATTCTGAGCTTGTTCCTAAGATTACTTTGGCGACTTGCAGTGATACTGGGAGGTCTGGTGTGGATGAGGTGTTGAAGCGTGATGAGGTTCGGACTGTATTGCAGAAGGATAGGACTTTCCATGAGATTAATCTGGTTGAGGAGCTTTTGACTGGTATTGCTAAGGAGGATTTGGGGATTTATGGTTTTGATGAGGTCAAGTCTGCTGTTGATGCTAAGGCAGTTGCTAAGTTGCTTGTTACTGATGAGTTGATTCAGAAGTTGCGTTCTGATAATGATTTTAGGAAGTTGGATTCTTTGATGCGTGCTGTTGATAAGGCTGGTGGGGATGTTCATATTATTGCTGTTGCAAATGAGGGTGGTAAGAAGCTGAAGGGTATTGGGGGTATTGGTGCTGTTCTCAGGTATAAGTTGAACTATTCATAAAGTTTATATTATAATCATTATTTCTTTGTAGTTATGCCTTATGTTAAGTTAAAAAATAAATCTCAAGAAGAACCGTTTCATGCAGTTCTTGAGACTGTAATTGATGATTTTATGGTTAAGATGGATTTTAATGTTCCAGGAAGAATATCTCTGATTAATGATCCTATTCATGGGATTGTCCATTTCTTGTCTGAAGAGCCTTATATGAAATTTTTAAATCTGAGTTCAGTTGAGTTTGAGATAGTTCCTAAAGAAGAGATAACTTCTGATTATGCTAAGTTGTTGCGTGAGACTTATCCTGATTATGATTATTAGATTAGTTTTGTTGCAAACTTCAACAGTCTTGGTTCTTTCATTATTATTTTAAACAAGAATCTGCTTGGGAAGTCTCTGTCTTCTTCTTCCAATACTTTTTTTATTTTGTTTTGTGTAAAGTATCCTACTAGTTGGTTGTAGTCTTCGTTACTAAATTTATTTAGAACTTTTCTCATCATCATTCCTAACCATAGTTCTTTCTTCAATCTTTTGTTGCAGTTATTTTCATAATTATCTATGGACTTTCCTAGTTCTGTTGCTGCTATCAGTCCAGGTACTAGACCCCCGTAGGTTGTTGCTTTTACTTGTCCAGCTGCATCTCCGATTGTCATTACTCTTCCTTTTTGTATTCTTCTAGCACTGTCATAGATTGGGATTATTCCGCCTTGTTTCTCTAGGACTTTACCTCCGACTTTCTTTAACAATTTTTCAAATTGTTCTTTTACATTTCGACTGTCAGCTAAACCAACTCTGGCAACTGAGTTAGATTCGGGCACGAGCCATGCGAATTCGCCGAGACCTAGCCAGAATTCTACTACATTTGGATCTATTTTTTTCTTTACTCTTGCTTGTATTCCAACTACTTTTTTCCCTTTAGAATCACAAATGCTTTTAGAAACTAAACTATTGGGGCCATCTGCGCCTATCAAATAATCAGTTTTAATTTCTTCACCACTAACCATTATTTTTCCGTTTCTGATTCCTTCGAACTTTTTACCCAGATGTATTTTCGCTCCTGCTTTTTTTGCTTTTGCAGCCAGGTATTTATCAAACTTTTCTCTGTCTATTATTAGATTTGGTTTGCTTAATTTCACCTCAATGAACTTTCCGTTCGGGGAGTATATTCTTGCTAAATTCACAGTATTAACTAAGAACTCTTTCTTCACATCCACTATCTTTGCTATTTCAGAGGTAACGATTCCAGTGCATTGTACAGGGCGCCCTATTTTTGTGTGTTCTTCATACACATGTACATCATATCCTTTTCGGGCTAGTAGGTAAGCGGCATGACTTCCTACTGGTCCTGCTCCGATTATGCTTATCATTGTTTTAGAATTTTCAGCGGTTATTTATAAAATATATGGATTTTGCTGCTAAGTGATAACCTTTTTAAACTTTCTTTGTGTAGGTAGGTTTATGATTGCGGATATTATTCTTGTGACGATTGCTGTTGTTTGGGTTCTTGCTGCGTGTATATCTGATATTAAGAGTAAGGAAGTTCCTGATTGGCTTAGTTATAGTTTAATAGCTTTGGCGTTAGGTGTTCGTTTTATTTATGCATTGACATACTCGCAGTGGTTTTTCTTCTTGTATGGCGTTGCAGGGTTGGTGATTGCTTTTGTCGTGGGTGCGTTGTTTTATTATTCGCATATTTGGGGTGGTGGTGATAGTAAGTTGTTGATGGGATTGGGTGCTATTTTTGCTACTGCACCTTTTTTTGTAACTTCGTCTATTCCTTTTTTTGTGGTTATTTTGACTAATATATTGATATTTGGTGCGATTTATGGTCTTATTTGGGCTTTGGTTTTGTTTGTTATTAATTATAAGAAGGTTCTTATTGAGGCTGCTAAAGTTTTCACTGAAACTGTTTATTTGCGTTACATCTTGGTTGTTTGTTCGGTGATTGCTGTTGCGATGATTCCTTTTATGGATGAGATGTTGTCGCGTATTTTTCTTGTTATTTTGGCTGTTATCCTTTTGTTGTATTATGTTCTTTTCATTTTTATCAGGGCTCTTGAGAGGACGGTTATGTATAAGAGGTTGCTTGTGTCTAAGCTTGTTGTGGGGGATTGGGTCGCTAAGCCTGTGAAGGTTGGTAATAGGATTATTTGTAGTGAGCGTGATTATGGTTTGACTCAGAAGCAGATTATTGAGCTTAAGCATAATGGGGTTAAGTATGTTTTGATTAAGGATGGTATGATTTTTGTTCCTGCTTTTGTTTTTGGTTTGATTTTTTCTTTGGTATTTGGGGATATTTTGTTTTTGTTGTTCTAGCCAATTATTTCATCTTCGTCATCTTCATCAATGACTTCTTCAATCATTGGTTTTTCTTCTTCTAGATTGTTGGAAATATTTTTTGCTATTTTTTTCATTGTTTCAGGGTCTTGCTTTTTCGGTTGCCAGCCGAATCTTATGCCGTCATTTTCAAATCGGGGTATTATGTTGATTAGTAGGTGTGGTGCTGTTTGTCCTGCTGCTGCTCCGCTTGCTAGGTAAAGATTTACTCCTGCTGCTCCGAGTGCTTTGCTTATTGCTTTTGCTATTTTGTCTGTTGGTGTGAATAGTCTGTCTGATTCGTAGGGTGTTAGGTCGTTTATTGTTGTGTTGTGTTTTTTTGTGAATACTAGGGTGTGTCCTGGGTTTGCTGGGTTGATGTCTAATATTGCTAGCACTTCTACATCTTCGTATACTTTTATAACATCTATTTTTCCTTCTGCCATCAAGCAGAATGGGCATTGTTGTGGTCCTCCTGTGAGTTGCTCTCTTTCTTTTGGGTCTAATGTTTGGAGTATTTCCTGCAGTTTTGTCTGTTGTTCTTCGGGGTTTAAGCCAGATAGCTGTTTTTTGATTTCTTCTATTTTTTCAGGGGTTAGTACCATACTTATAGATAGTCTTTTAAAGGATTAATAAATCTTGGGTTTTTATGAGGAATAAGCTATTATCATTGGTTGCGGTTGCAGGGTTGGGATTTATTGCCAATTGTGACTTTTCTGAACTATGTTATTACAGGCCTTATCAGAACACAACTTCTTATGAGGTCATTCCAGATAGGTATACTCCTAATGGTATTGGTTTGGATGATCCGAAGAAGGAGGAATGGAGGCTGGATGCTGGGGAGGTGGATTGGCAGGTTGATGATTTTGAGGCTTGTTTGAATGAGAATTTTGCAAAGAATCCTGTGCTGTCTGAGGAGAGTAACCCTGTGGTCACATTTGGTGATTATACTTTTCAGAACTGTGTAAAAAATGAGTTTTATGAAACTTTTGAGGTAAAGCGGGATTGTTTGGTTGTGAAGGTTCCGGATGATCTTTATGAGTCAAAGTGCAGTGATCAGATGCTGTTTCCTTGCGATGTCAATCCTCAGGCTTGTTTGGATAAAGGTGTGGGGCCTACTGAGGAGTGTCCTTGTAACTGCCGGGCGACGGTTCAGGATGATAATTATATAATCACAAATCCTGCTTTGTCAGTGTTTAGGGGTGAGTTGGCAAGGATAGTGACGACTTGTAATAATCCGTGGATTGTTGAGCAGTTGAGGGGTTGTCTGTTAAATCCTCATCTTTTTGAAGAGTAATTATATAAACCGAGGCTTATTTTTACTTTTTGATGAAGGCTTCCGTGATAATACCTGCCCATAATGAGGAGAAGTGTTTAGGTAGTACTTTGAATTCTGTCTTGCATCCGGATGTTGAGGTAATTGTTGTTTGTAATGGGTGTACTGACAGGACTGAGGAGATTGCAAGGAAGTTTACTGATAAGGTGTATGTGCTGGATAATCCTAATGTTTCTAAGGCGAGGAATTTTGGTGCAATGAAATCTGGGGCTGATAGGCTGATTTTTATTGATGCGGATATTGTTGTCGCTTCGGGTACTGTTGATAAGATAGTTGGGTCGCATTATTCTGTTGGGACTTGTTTGGTGAAGCCTAATGTCCGGAAGTTAAGCTATGTGGTATCAATGTGGATAAAGAGTTATGCTCACTGGCTTGGTCTTTGCACTGGTTTGATTTTTTGTGATAAGAACATTTTTGAGAGGGTTGGTGGTTTTGATGAAGGGCGAGTTGCTGGTGAGGATGGTAATTTATTGCGTAGGATGAGAAGTGTTGGTCGCTTTGGGGTTGTTAATGGTTATGTCTATAATGATATGAGGCGTTTTGAGAAGTTGGGCGTTTCTCGTGTATCGTGGTTTTGGGTGAAGCATCATCTGTTTAAGGGCGATAAGAAAAAGTATGAGGTGATTAGGTAGTGAAGTTATTTTTGTATTTTGTTTTGTTTGCTGTTTTTGGTGTTGCCTTTGAGGTTTTTTGGGTGTCTTTGCTTGATTTTCTTAAGACGCATAATCCTCGGCTGAAGGGAAGGTCTTCTTTGTGGATGTTTCCGATTTATGGGTGTTTACTGTTTGTTGTTATGTTTGTTAGGGGTGTGTTTCCTAGTTGTCCTTGGTGGTTCCGTGGAGTTGTTTATGTTGTTTTGATATTGGTCTTGGAGTATCTGTCTGGGGCTTTTGTTAGGGGTCTTACTGGAGTTGCTCCTTGGGATTATGAGAGAAAGACTTCTGATGGTGTTGGTAGTCCTAAGAGATACAATATTGATGGTTTGGTTTGTTTGGAGTATGTTCCTCTTTGGTTTTTTGGTGGGTTGGCTGCAGAGTTGTTTTTCTTGTTCTTGGAGTCTCATATAATCTTATAGTGTGCCTTTTGCTTTTCTTGCCTTTACTGTTTCTTTGAATCCGGATAGTGTTGTGTATTTGAATTTGTAGTTGTATCTTTTCATTAGTTTTTCGGGGTTGGCTATTATTCCGTGTGTGCTTATTGTTATTGCTGCTGGTCTGATTGAGGATAGTCTTAATAGCCAGAGTACTCCGATTATTTTTCGCATTATTCCTAAGGGTATTGGCAAGAAGATTTTATTTGGTGCGAGTTGCTTGGCAGTTGCGTGGGAGTCTGGTGCAAAGTTGTATGTACCTTCTATTTTCTTGTCGTTCATGATTAGGTCCATTAGTGATTTTAGGTCTTCTTCATGTAGGAATTGTACTGCACATGGTTTTTTTGCAAACTTTCCCAATAACGGTGCATTGGCTAGTAGAGAAACTACCCCTCCTTTTTTGTGGTATAGCGGTCCGATTGCTGTGCACATTCTTAGGATCACTAGCTTCATGTCTTTCCTTTTGTTGAAACTGTTGTAGTATTCTTCAACTCTTTTCTTGTTTATCCCGTAGCGGTAGTCTCTCGGTCTTAGGGGCGTTTCTTCTTTTATCCATAAAGAGTTGTTTGGCCATGCTCCGTATGCGCTTGTCGAGCTGTATTGCACAAATTGTTTTACAGTTTTTGTGGCGTTAGCAGTTTCGATTACATTCTTTGATCCTATCACATCAATTTCATATTCTCTCTTGACATTATGTAAAGGGTCCATCAGGTATGCTAGGTGTATTACATGTGTTGGTTTTTCTTTTGAGAATATTTCTTCAAGTCTTTTCCTGTCTGTTATACTGCAGGTGTAGAACTTAAATTTGTTATTTCCTTTCCAGGAATTATTTGGACTTATGTCTAATCCTATGACTTCTGTTCCTTTCTCTGAGAAGTATTTGGATATTATGTATCCTACATATCCAGAGGATCCTGTTGTAAGTATTTTCATTGTTTATAGGAAATTTGCTTTTGCAATTTAAAGTTTTCTATGCAAACATATAAAAGTTGAGATATATTATTGTCTTTATGATTGTCAGTTTTTTTGAGGAGTTTCCTACAAAGAGAAATTTGGATAAGTTGAAACTTGTCACTTGGCCGACTAAGTTGTACATTGCTGCTAAATGTCTTAAAGACTTTAATAAAATAAAATCTAATATTAAGAATAAGCATGTGAAAGAGATTGTTTATTGGCCGATTTTAGAAAAGGAGGAAGGATATTGGATTTCTCCTTTTTCCGATAGGGATGCTCTTCTGAGAGTTTTTAATGAGGCTAAAGGCGTTCCTGTGATGGTTGATGCAGAGGTTCCTTTTAGAAAGCATCCGTCGCTTCTATTTTCACAGTTATTTAATTTCTTCAAGAACAGGAATCTGATAATGGATTTTGTCTCAAATAATAAGGTATATGTCGCAGAGTATTATCCGACAGGTAAAATAAAAGAAAAGGTAATGTCTTTTTTGGGTTTACATTTTTATTCTAAAAGGTTCAATAATAAGGTTATAAAGATGGTTTATCATTCGATGCATGGTTTTGACAAAGATTTCATAACCTCTAAGCTTGAGACTGGGAAGAAAGAATTTGGGGGCAATTTTTTAGTAGCTTATGGCACAATTGCTAAGGGGATACTTGGGACAGAGCCTTTGCTTTCTAAAGAACAATTAAAAGAAGATTTGAAAATAGCAAAGAAGGTGGGCATTAAGGAGGTTGTTATTTTTAGGTTGGGTGGATTGAATAAAAGTTATGCTAAAGTTATTAAGGGCTTTTGATGTCAATAAATTCTTTGTAGGATACAAATTCTCTATCTTGACTTAATTTATCAATTAATTTTAATGCAAAGTCAAATGGTTTTGATTTCCAAAGATCTTGTGGGTGGATGGCGATTCTTACTAGGTCATTTTGTTGCTGCCATACTTTTGATAGGAATATGTCAAAACATCTAAATGCGTAGTCTATGGGTTTGTTATGTGGCCAGAACCATACGGGTCTTGATGAGTAAGTGTGGTTGTTTCTTAAGTCTTTTATTTCTGGATTTTTTACAACGAATGTAAATCCTTCATCTTTTAGTGCTTTTTCTCCTTCAGGGCTTATCTTCCAGTATGGGGGGACAAAGCCTTCTGGATCAATTCCGAACTCTATTAATCTTATCTTGGCATAAGTTATTTTGCGAACAGAACTCTGGTAGCTAATATCTTTGAATTCTCTATGGTTTTCTTCTTTAGAATGGTTATAGCCATGTAAGCAGATTTCATTTTCGCAATCAATTTCTGAAGCAAGTAGGTCTAATGTTTTTGGAGATTCTCTAATTGGAAATATAGAGTCATAATTTGGAACCAGCAGTATGCTTCTCTTTTTGTAGTTCTTTAAGTTTAGTTCTGATAAGATTTCTTTTAACTCTACATTGAATTTGGGGCTAAAATCGTGTACTGATAGGACTATTGATTTTTTCATTTAATTAATGTATTACCCGATTGCCCTTCTGAAGTCAACTATTTGTGCGGATTGCACTCCTTCTAGTTCAGCTACTTTTTGTTCAAAATTGTCTGTTCCTAGGTTTTCGTCTGCTATGAATATTAATTTTAGTGATTCTAGTCCGAATGCTATTGGTTCTCTTTCAGTTTTGCCTACTTTGCCGCCTAGTTTAGAGATAACTTTTGTTGCTTCTTCTTCTAACTTGCCTAAATCTGAATCTGCTGTTTCTGGCATGATTTTCATTGTGAGTATTGCGTTGGTCATTTTTAGTTGGGTCCGGAGAATTCGCAGTTTGGGCAGTGGTATCTTGCTGCTATTTGCCTGCAGTGCTTACATCTTGCTATTTCGTATTTTTCGCAGTTTGGGCACTTGAATATTGTGCTGCCTCGCTGGTTTGATAATTCTGTTTTGCATGAGTTACATACTGTTTTTGCCATCTTTGACCAATAATCGGCAAATGTTTATAAAGCTTTTGATAGTATGTTGAGGGTATTGCCCTCTTAGTATAGCTTGGATAGTACGCAACCCTGCGGAGGTTGAAACTGGGGTTCAAATCCCCGAGAGGGCGTTGGTTTATAATTAAAATAACCAAAGGGTATATAAAGTGGAATTCTTTAGTTCTATTAATAAAAAAATTGAGGTGATAAAATTGAATAAGAAGAAGTTACCAGACTTAACAGACGAACATAAATTAAGTATTTTAGCAAACTTAAACAAAAAAAAGAACAAGGATGCCCTCTTGAGTCTATTAGACAGCAAGGAGCCATTGGTCCTTGATGATTTTGAAGGAATCATCTGGATGAGAAGTTCATGTGGTAATAAACCTTGTAAGGGACATTACCAGTAAAGATAAGATGTCTTATCTTGTTAAAACCCCTTCTTTTTGTTATTTTATCAAATATTTTAACGATTCTTTGGGGTTTAGGGAATCAAAAATAACAACAGTAAATAAGAGTGCTGCAAAAGAAATCGAGAGCCACAAAAAAATAAGAGGCTCTTCGAAATTTATGTGTGATCTAGAGAAAAAGGGATTTGATATAGACAACATTGTTACCAAAGGTTCTTTTGAAAGATTATTTCCATTGCATATACAGTTAGAGTTAACAAACAATTGTAATTTATCTTGTGACTACTGTTATAGGGACTCTAATTATAATAATGCTAACTCGGATTATATTGATTTGGATAAGCTAAAAAAGTTTCTGCTTAAATTTAAAAGGCAGGGACTACTAGAAGTGGGGGTGACTGGTGGAGAACCAACCCTTCACCCGGAATTTGTCCATTTAATGAAATTCATTATTAAGAACTTTGAATTAGTAGAATTGGTAACAAATGGGACTAACTCTGAAATACTGCTTGAGTTGCTGGATTGTATTCCTGATAGTAAACACAAACTAAATCTCAGCATAAGTTTCAATAAGTGGTTTCGTGAACTTGAAGATTTTGAAAAAGGAAATCATTACTTAAATAGAACAATATCAAAACTTTCAAAAAATATTCCAATTAGAATCATAGCTACAGATTTTTTTTATAGTGAGAGTAAAGCTAAAAAACTTAAAGATGCTTTGAAGAAAGCAGGGGTAAAAGACATAGATTTCTCATATGTTGCCCCAATAGGCAGGGCTAAAGATAAAATAACTGAAAAAGAAAACATCTCTCGTTTTCCTAAAAGTGAAATCAAAGACAGTTTCAGACCTGCACTTCTTAATTGTGGGCTAATTTTCAAACATACTGTAATGGATCCAAAAGGAAATTTGCGTCCATGCGCTTTATTCTCTGAGAGTTATGTTATCGGCTCAATCAACGGTTTTGTAGATGAGAAGTATAGGCTGTTAAATGAGATTCCTGCGCCAAATGAAGATATATGTGGCTCATGCGAGTATCTATCTTATTGCGTAGGTTGTCCATACAAAGGATTATTCAATTCAAACATAAATTGTTCTTATAGGAAATTTATTAAAGGAAAAAAGAGACTTAGAGTACTAATATGATATATTCGTTAAATAGCTTTGCAGAGCAGAAAAAAGTTGGAAACAAGGCATTTGTTCTCATGGATTTACTTAGGTCTAATTACAATGTCCCAAAAGGGTTTGTGATGCCACGAGAGTTAATAAAGACAAAAGGGAGTATAAAAAAGTATGCAAGAGAAATAGAAAAGTATTTCAAAAACGAAATCGAGTCCTTTCCAGTAGTTGTCAGAAGCTCAAGCTCGCACGAAGACTCTTCTAGTTTAACATATGCAGGGCAATTCAAATCCGTAATAGGAGTTAAGTCCTCACAAGAAATGTTTGATGCCATACTTGAAGTTAGCAACTCAGGCAAAATAGATCTGAGTCATTATGACATAAGGCATAGCATGGATAGGCCTGCGGTAATAGTCCAAAAACAAATTAAACCTCATTACTCGGGAGTGCTGTTCACAAAGCATCCTATTAGGGGAGGATTCCTGCTAGAATATGTTTCAGGTCATCTGTCAAAAATGGTATCTGGAAAAGAGCCTAGTCATAAAGTTTTCAATAAGGGTAAACTAAAAGGAAAATTCTTAGAAGTATACAAAATAGGTAAACAAATTGAACAATATTATGGTACGCCTCAAGATATTGAATTTATCATTGACGAAAAAAATAAAGTCTGGATAGTTCAATCAAGACCTATAACTACCTTGAAAGGTGGGTCATACACTAAAAAAAATAAAAGTTTCAAAGGTTTTGCACGAATAAAAGGCATAACTCTCTCCCGAGGGTTCTTTAAAGGAAAGATACAATTCATATATGATGATTTGACCCCAGAAGAAGCTGAGAAGGTATTTCAAAAAGGGAATATCCTGGCAACATATGTATTATTTCCGGAGTTTAATAAGGTCTATTACAGGGCTGGGGGGGTTATCTGTATGGTAGATTCGATAACAAGCCATCCTGCAATAATTGCAAGAGAGTTAAGGATACCTTGTGTTGGGGGTATAGATATAACAAAGCTTTCAAAGCAACTCTGGGATTTTGACCAATGCATAATTGATGCTGAAAAAGGGGAAATACGTATCAAACCAAGAATAAAGATTTTAGAAAAAATAAATAAGGGGATTACACATATGAACTTTCCGGCATCTTGCGAATACCTTCTCTTAGAAAAGGGAATACTAACTGCTATAAAAAATTTGGATGACAGATTACTAGAAGCGGAAATAAACAAAGCAGTAGCATACATGGAAGAAAACTTCATTTCATTCCTAAAAAACAAGAAAAAAGAAAATCTGAACCAAGCAAAAAGTGTCTTCTACAATCTGGCACATCTACTTCAGCATAAGTTTATTCTAGCACTGAAAGATTCAGGATATTCACACAATGAATTAGTAAAATCTTTTGCTGATGTAGACTCAGGGGCAATAGACTCGGAATTAGATAAAGTATACTCTATAATTAAAAAGTCTATACAAACTTTAGACGAAAAGGCAACATACAAAGGAAAAGCTCTGTGGGAGTACTAAGTGAGTTAGAGGTTGCATTTAAAATTGGAATTTGGGGTTGTACTAACAACAAGCGGTTAAAAGGGTATTTGATCTGAGCTGAAAAGTAAGGTCGATTTTTGATTATAAATTAAGTATGCCCTAGATGGCGTTTATTATTTTTATCCTTAGAGTCTTATTCCTCTTTTTCAGTACTTAAAAGGGATTTAGCTATTTCTAGGTAATGATTGCTTACAGCGTCTAAATATTTTTTTGCTAGTTCAGAGCCATTGCCGAATTCGCTTAAAATGCGTTGGTATCTGAGGATTAGTTCTTTAGTGTTGTGCCATGCGCCACAAGAGCGGGGCCCTTCTAAAACATCGCATCCTATTCCTCCGTTGTTGCCGTATCTTCCTTCAAAGGAGTCTAATTTTTCTAGGCTTATGGCACCAGTTTGGGTCATGGAATTTTTAACAATATCGTTGAATGTTGGGCCGACTGGTTCTGTTTTGCATAATCCCTCTAATTTTTTGACCATTGTATCATTGCTATGGCTCGAAGGTATTTAAGATTTTCTTAATTAAGAAGGCGTTTTAGTTCTCTATGAATCTAAGGATCATCTCTTTCTGTCTTACTTCTGGGTGGAACAGGACTCCATATATGTTTCCTTGTCTTACGGCTTGGGGTGTCTTTCCTTTTGAGAGTATCTCGAATCCTTTTAGGCTGTCCTTGTCGAGGTAGTTGTTGTGTAGGTGATACACTTGTTCCTTTCCTTTTATTCCTAAAAATTCTTTGAACTCTTCATCGTAGAAGCCTATCTCTGTTCCTTGCTTTAGTTTTCCTCCAAGCACAGTCCCTATTATTTGCATTCCTGCGCATATTCCCAGAATCGGTTTATCGATGTTCTTGATCCAGTCAAAATTGCCTTTAAGAAACTTGTTGTCCTTGAGGCTGGTTCCGCATACTATTATCTTGTCAGCATTATTGAGGTCGTCTTCGGTAAGGTCATTGTAGTGCTTTGTTGTGAAGTCTTTCTTTACTATGTCTTCTATCGGCTTGACGAACTCAAGGTAGTGCAATTTTTCAGCGCAGGTATTTATTATGAGTATCATTTGATGGTAACCTCCATTCGGTGGTTGTCTCCATCTGTTAGGATTTTTTGTTCTGTTATTTCAAGTTTCTTTGAGAATAGGGGGCAGTTTAGCACCAATGTCTCGAATTCTCCGCCTTCTCCCGCTTGGTTCAGCTGATATTTATCATGTAACTTTTTTATGTCTTCTATGAATTTTTTGTCTATCTTTCTTCCTAGCCAACTTTTATCAAGCCCGTATGCTGCGACTCCGGTTATTATGATTTCGAATTTGTTTTCTAGCAGGTTTTTTAGGAGTTCTGTTTGGTCTTTCTGCCAGAGGGGGTTGAAGACTTCGAGGTCTAGTTCATTGCATATCTTTTGTATCCTTGTTGCTTGGTATACGCTTTCGACCGCTCCGGTCACTACTCCATCTATGTCGTATTCTTCTTTGGCTTTGAGTATCGCTTTCTTCAGGTCTTCAAGCTCTGTCTCTTTTTCGCCTTCTGTTTCCACGTCAATCCAGAGGATTCCCATGGCTTCTGCCTGCTTTTTGGTGCTCGTGATGGATGGCGTGTGGAACATGTGGCTGAATGGGTTCTTGGAGGATATTGTTATCAGGCAGGCTATATCGTTGCCGTATTCCTTTGCCAGGTAGGCGGCGAATGTGCTGTCTTTCCCTCCTGAGAATAGTATTCCTAGTTTCATATCTGGTGTGTAAGGCTCCTTGTTTTAAGAGTTTTATGATTGAGAATCTATGCGCAGGCCATCTGCTCTGGGAAGTAGTTCTTATATTGGTTTTCTATCTTGTTCTCAAGTCTGTTGTAATTCTTTCCGTTTTTTCTGGCTTCTATTCCGATGTAGCTCTTTAGGGATCTTATCGTGTTTTTCACATAAGTTTCTTTTAGCTTTCTGTTTTCGTTTGAGTACACTTTTTGCCAGTGCGGGGATTTTGATTTTTCTTCTAGTTTTTCTACGCATTTGATGAGTGTTTCAAGGTCAGTATTTGCTGTTGGGTTCTTGTCTTGCAGTGTTCCGATCAGGCTGAGGAACTTGTCTATTGAGTATACTCTGCTTTCAAGGTTCCAGAAAGTCTTTATTCGCTCATTTCCCATTGCTGGTGAGACAGTTATAAGGTCGTATAGCTTGTCTGCTGCGCTTTTCTTTTGCATGTAGGTCACATTGCTTGTGTTCATATTAGCTTTTTTTAATGCCTTTGGTTTATAAAACTTTCTGTTTTTTAACCATTAAAAAGTAGTGATTAAGTTATTATTGTATAATAAAATAAAAAAAGAAATACCTGATAAATTAAGTATCTGAAGTTACTTCACATCTTCAATACCTTTCTCGCAGATGTTGAAGCAGCATTCTCCGTCTGGCAGATGTGGGCTGTCGACTAGTTTTGCAACTCTGGTACCTGCTTTTCCTCTTCTTAGGTATAGGCGTGTGGTTGAGTTGTGCCCAACTATGTTGCCGCCTATGGCCGCTGTTGGGTCTCCGAAGAAGGTGTCTGGTTTTGCCATTACTTGGTTTGTTACATAGACGCATAGGTTGTGTATGTCTGCTAGTTTCATTAGTATGTGCATGTGCTTGTTGAGTTTTTGCTGTCTGTCAGCTAGTGTTCCTCTTCCAACGAATTCTGATCTGAAGTGGGCCATTAATGAGTCTACTATGACTATCTTTACTGGCACATTTTGTTTTGTTATGAGGTCGTCAATTTTCTCTGCTACGAGCATTTGGTGGTCTGAGTTGAATGCTCTTACTACATGTATGTTTTTGAGCAGTTCGATGTAGTCCATTCCTCTGGCTTCTGCTATCTGTTTTATTCTTTCTGGTCTGAATGTGCTCTCTGTGTCTATCCATACTACTGCGCCGTTTGCGCCGCCTTCTTCTTTTGGGAGTTGGGTGTTTACTGCAAGGTTGTGTGCCATAACTGTTTTTCCAGCGCCGAAGGCACCATAGCATTCTGTGATTCCGCCTGATTCGAATCCTCCGCCGATGAGTTCATCGAATTGCTTGCATCCTGTGCTGATTCTTATGACTTGTTCTCTTTTTTTCATTAGGTCTTCGCCGGTTACGAATCCCATGTCCATGCTGTTTCTGGCGGTGTTGATTATTTTTCTTGCTAGTGCTTCTCCGATGCCTGCTGTTTCTGTGAGTTCTCCTGGTGTTGCGACTGCTATTGCCATGAGGGTTCCGTAGCCTCCTTCAAGTAGCTTTTCTGCTGTTGCTGCTCCTACTCCCGGTAAGTCTTGGATTTCTAGGCCTTTACTCATTGTCGTCTCCTAAGAATATTTCTTCTTGTATTTTGTTTAGAATTACTAGCATTTTAGGTATGTCTGTTTTTCTGAGATTTATTGTTTCATCTTTCCATTGGTCTGTTTCTTTGTCTTTCCAGCTTCTTCGTAGGCTTACTGTTTTGAATCCGATTTTGTCGCCGTTTATGTCTTTTTCATTAAGCCATATTGCTCCTTGTATTGAGCCGCTCTTAAATTTTTTTATTGGTTGGTTTGCCATTTTGCACCTCTTGCTTTTCGCATTTTATTTCAATTAGGGTGTTTTTTCCCTAATCTAGTAGCAGGTTTTGTTTTGTATATAAACTCTTGCCACGCGTTGCTGTCTTGTCAAGTGGTGTTTTTTAAAAGGTTTGCTGAAGAAAAAGCTATGATTTTCCGGGGGTTTCTGTAGAAATTTGTGAAAAGTTCATAAAACAAAGCAAAATTACGGTTATACCAGATGGACTTGACTAAAAGGCTATTTGTCGCTGGTGCTATGGCTGCACTGGCATCATTGACTCCTGGTTGTGCTAGGTTTGTTGATTTTGTGAGAACTTATGGTTTGGCTGTTACTGATGGCAATGTTCATCCTTATACTTTTCTAACACAAAAGGGAGGTGAAGAGCCAGTTCTTTTAGAGTAGGTTTCCAATTGTTGCTTCTGAGAGTTCGTGCAAGGCATCTTTGTATGCGGTCTCGCCTTTCTTTGCTGCTTCTATCTTGAAGTACGCATTGCCTACATCGTAGTGGTCTAGATCTTTAATAATTTTTTTGCTTTTTACTAGTTTCTTGTTAGGTTCTTTTCCGGATTGTTGGCGTGACCACGCATAGGATCTTGTTAGTGTAGTAATATCCACTAAAGTGGTGTTATATTCGAATGCTTTGTTATCTTCTTTTTCGTGGTATAACTTGGCAATGTGGCTTTCAGTGCCCATTGCTATCCCTTCATTAAATGCATTTTGTGTGAATAAGTTTAGTATTCTTTCAGTGATGTGGTGTGTGTATTCATGGGCCAGTACAGGTATTAGTGCTTCTCTTCTGGATCTTGTTATTAGTATTTCTTTTCTATCGGGCCAGTAGCATCCTGCGTGTTCTTGGTAGTGTATGCCCCACTGGGCCATTAGTTCCCTTGTAACTAATGGGGATGCGATTGCTCCTACGGATATTGCCATCATTGCTGGGGTGATAGTTCCTAGGTGATTTAGGTTTATTAGTATGCTTCCTGTTGTACATATTGCGAGTAAGGCTGTCATTTTTAGGGAGAGTTTAAGTGGAATATATTTCTTCGTCTCCTTGAATCTGTAGAAGTAGTTCCTATCGAAAATTCCGGGGTAGGTGATTTTGCATGCGTCTATCTGTCCAGGAGTTATGTCGAGGAATTCGTTAATTGGTGTTTTTATTTCTTCTAAGGTTTCTTCGAGATGTTTTTTGGGTATCCTTTTGCCGAATTTTAGTTTTTTCTTGAGGGTTGTGTTGTAGTATTCTAATTCTTGGGCTAGTATTTCTTCAAGTATCTGTAGGTTTTCTTTTTCTTTTATGTACCGGCATAAGTTTATATCGTTATATTTGTAAGGGTCCATAATTGATTTTGGCTGTAACCTCTTTATAAACCTTTCCTATTTTACTATCAAAAGGTAGTCATTACAACTCTTAATAAGAATATTAAAGCTCCAAAAAATACTGTATGTTCTATAAGCCCGCCTGTTATGATGAAGCCTGAAGCTTTGATTTTTGATAGGGGAAAGAATGGCATTAGTCCTTGTACTGTCACTATGTCTGATATTAGGTGTGTTCCGTAGCCTGTTAAGAATGCTAACCCTAATGTACCATATCCGAATATTGTTGCTGTACTTACTGCGATTATCGGTGGGAATATGGTGTGTATGAATCCTCTGTGTCCGAATAAGAAGCTGATTATTGAGGATAGTGGCCAGAATTTTTTCCCGACTTTGCTTTTTGATATGTCTATGTCTGGTAATACTGATGCAAATACTAGAGTAATTCCAAATAGTATCCATGATTCTAGTTGTAAGTAATTGATGACTAAAACACTTACTAGGATTCCTAACGCTAGATGTGTTTTGAACATCATGGCTGTTAGACTTCGGCCATCATTTCTTTTGGATCTTGTTCTTGCACTTCGTTTGCAGAGAATTCTAGTCTGTCGAACATTATGTTTTTGTTGGTTCTTCCGCTGATTTTTAGCTGTTTTCCTACGACCATGCTGGATGTTAATTGTGCTAGTTCTGGGCTGGTTCTCATTTCATTGAGTTTTGCTTGGTTGGCGTTTAGTAGTTTTTCTGCTTGTTGTCGGAAGCATACGACTCTGATTGTGTCTGTGCTGTCGTCCATTACGAAGTTGAAGACTGGCATTGCTGTTGGTTCTCTTGGGCCGTGTTCTTTGCACATTAGTTTTCCTTCTACTTCCAGCAGTTTTTTCCCGCAGTCTGGACAGCCGTCGTAGAATCTTGGTTCGAATGCTTGTACTACTATTCCGTTTATTGTTGCGAAGTCGTTTTCTTGGAGTTCTGTTATTGTTTTGTTTGATAGTTCTCTTTTTTGTGCTACGCCTTCTATTGTTTCTCCTTCGGGGTTGATGTCTAGTGTTGAGTAGCTTCCTAGGTGGAGTTCTTTGAATCCGTTGTTTTCTTTGACATATGCTCCGCCTAGTTTTAGCACATCTCCTTCTTTTACTTGTGGGACTTTGTCTATTAGTTTTTCATCCCAGATTGTTACTCTTATTAGTCCTGTTTCATCTCCGAGCATAATTGAGCTTACTCTTCCTGATCTTTTTTCTGTTTGGTAGCTTCTTGTTTCGTAGACTTGCACTACTTTTCCTAGGAACTCTACGTTTCTTAGCATTGGTACTAGGTCTTTGATTTTGAATCGTTTTGCTTTTTGGGGTTCGAATAGTTTCACTCCGAACTCGTTTGCTATTATGTGTGCTGCTCCTTCTTTTGAGATTAAGTTGGATAGTTGGTCAAGCTTTTGTTTTACTTTTGCTTCTATCTGGTCTCTTGTTACGCCTTTTTCTGTTTGTATTTTTGTTAGAATTTGTTCGTATGTTAGTCCTATCAGTTTGCTCACCCCTTTTCTTTTTTAGAACTATGGGTTGTTTATTAAGATTTCTATAGAATATTGCTATGTTTAAAAAAGTAGAATAAAAAATTAAGGTTCCAGCCAGATTGTGACTGGGTCTAGGTCTTCTTCGTATGCGAAGTCTGATAGTGTTAGTGTTAGCTCTGATGCGTCAGGTCCTAGGTTTGCCATGTCTATTCCTGTTACTTTGCAGTCGACTACTTTGCTTTTGTCTGTTCTTGACAGCTTGATTTCATCGTCACAGGTTATTGGGTATCCTGCTGCTGCTTTTAGTTTGAGCTCTTCTCTTGCTGTTGTTTCTCTGTATTTGAAGCAGTCGGATAGTCCGGGGATTATTGTTCCTTGGCCGATATTCTTTATTGTTACTTTGAATCTTAGCTCTCCTTTTCCGTCAGTTCCTATGTTTACTGTTTGTTGTTGCAGTTCAACTATTTGTACTGATGATGGGGGGTTGGATCCTGCTGGTAGGTTTGTGCCTATTTCTAATTCTTTGTTTGTGTAGAATAGGTTTGCTTTTATTTTGACTGGTATGGAGTAGCAGTATTGTCCTGTTATTTTCTTTGATATTTTTGTTGTTAGGTCGCCGACAAATCTTATTGGCCCTGTTTCTACTTCTTCAGGTGTTGCCACTCCTGTGTCTGTGTTTATTGATAGGAGTCTTGGGTTTGTTTTTTCTTGCGCTCCTGTGAAGAAGGTGGTTATTGCTGCGTCTCCTGTTAGCCTTACCTTTGCTTGTCCCACTTCTACTTCTTCAGGCAGGTGGTTTATTAGTTCTATTATGATATCGATGTTTTCGCCTTTTTGGTAGGTGTCAATTTCTGAGGAGGTTGGTGATCCTTCTAGGAATTTTGCGCTTATTGCCTTTAGTCCTGTGTATTTGTAGTAGCTTCCGGTGCTTGTTGTTTGTTGTTGGCATCCGCTTAGAAGTAGCAGTACGCTTATTAATAATGTGAAGATAAGGATTTTTCTCATATTGAACCTCTTTTTACTCTTTAAGTAAGTTTTCTTAGATTTATTAAACTTTTGGTGGGTTGGAGTATCTGAATTTGCTTTTTGTAATTAAAGAAATAGCCATGCCATCTTTAACGACATGTACGACTCTTCTGTTTATTTTTGGATCGTATGCATAGATGTATAATCTCTCTTTCATTTTTTCCTCTTTTTTCATATATTTGTATGAAGTTTTATTTCTTTAAATCCCTTTGGTTTGTTTTGTCATTATTAAATTTATTAATGTTTTGGTTAATTTTTGTCAGATATTTCGGAACTGCCGGAAAGATTGTTAATTGGCTGGATTTTTCATTCTGGTATCACATTGAATTTGATTGAGCTTATCTGTTCATATCCGTATTTGAGGTTTATTTCTATTTCTGGGGAGTATCCTTCTGGGAATACTGCTTGCCCGCTCTTGTCACTTAGTCTTATATTTTCTGCGTCGCAGGTTAGTGTCCCTTCTCCGTCTTCGTTGAGTTCTGTTTCGTCGCAGGTTATATCTCCGTTTGGTAGGCCACTTATCGTTCCTCTTACTATCTTGTTTTGTTTTTCTTCTGATCTGCAGCTTGGGTATCCTGCTTTCATGTAGTCGTAGATGTTGCCTTTTGTTGCTTTTCCAACTTCGACATTTAGTGATAGTGTGACTGTTTCTTCATCTATTGGGATGATGTTTTCTGTGACTTTTGTTATTTTTATTGCGCCGCTTGTTGATTTTGTCAGCAGGTTTTTTGGCTGGTTTGCTATGTTGACTGTTTGGCATCCTGTTTGGCTGTACATGTCTTTTTTTACGCACACATTTGCGTAGCCTGTTGTTTCGTAGGTGTATCTTGTTGTTATTGTCATTATTTCCTCTGTTGGCTCTTCTGTGCTTATTCTGTATGGTCCGAATTCGAGTTCTTGGGTTGCTTCTCCGTCGTCTTCATCTGCGTATACTGTGAAGTCTTGGCAGTCGCAGCCGAGGAAGTCTTTGAATGTTTGGTCGTTTAGTCCTGATAGGCAGACTACTCCTTCTGAGTCTGCGTTTCCTAGGTTTGCTACTTCTATTAGTGGGGTGAACTCGTATTTGTCAGAGATAGATGAGTCTTCTATTGGGTTTTTTGCATTTGTCATTATTGATTGTGTTGTTGCGAAGATTGTTGCTTCTGTTTGTTTTGGCATGCCTGGCAGTTTGGTTTGTATGGTTGTTAGTTGTGCGCATCCAGTTATTAGTGTTAGAGCTATTAGTATTGATATTATCTTAATTTTTGTTTTCATTTATTCACCTACTGTTATGACAGCTATTTTTGGGCTGACGCTGTATATGTAGCTTATGCTTGCTTCGTATTCTTTTTTTACATAGTATGAATCTAGTGGTATGACATCTTCTTCTATGTTGATCCAGCATTCAAAGGTTTCTAGGTTGCTTGTTTTGAGTTCTGTTAGTATGCTTACTGGTGCTTTGTAGATATTTTTTCCATCTTTTGTTGTTGAGAGTTCGAATGGGCAGATTGTTGTCGGGTTTTGTGTTAGTTCCTCGTTTATCGTGACTCCTCTTGGGAGTGTGATTTCAAAGCCGGTTATTGTTTCTATTTTTCCGCCCCATCTGTTGTGTACGGCAAGTCCTATCATTGGGTAGCTGTCTTCTTCGACTATTACTGGTTGGATGTTTTCATCGCTTACTCCTATGGCTAGTTCTACTGGTTCTTCGTTGTATTGTACTCTGATTGGTTGTCTTTCATTTATTCCGTATTTGGT